>JALTMZ010000160.1:621-3488 GCA_027001105.1 Thermococcus sp. | reverse complement strand
GGGGAAGGAGAAAATCTACAAGAAGTTTGGAGAGGAAGCAATTGAGGTCTTAGTCGCTGAAGGAAGGGAGAGAATAATCTACGAGACTGCCGATTTACTTTATCATTTGCTGATTTTGCTTGCCTATAATGAAATAAGCCTGGGAGAAGTTATGGAGGAATTGAGGAGGCGGAGAAAATGAAGATTCGAGAGTTAATTAAAAGTTTTGAGCCTTACAGGGTTTTGGAGGGAAATTATAAAATTTGGCTCGACAAGAACGAAAATCCCTTCGACCTGCCGCCAGAAATAAAAGAGGAAATCTTTGAAGAACTCAGAAAAACCCCTTTCAATCGCTACCCACACATAACAGCCATGCCTCTGAGGGAAGCCATAGCGGAGTTTTATGGACTCAGTCCAGAGAATGTTGCTGTAGGAAACGGAGGAGATGAGCTGCTGAGCTACCTTATAAGAATTTTTGAAGGGGACTACATAGTTACAACGCCTCCGACTTTTGGTATGTACTACTTCTACGCAAAGCTGAATGAAATTCCTGTCGTAGAAGTGCCTCTGGACGAAAGCTTCACCATAAACGGCGATATGATTGCAGAGAAAGCTAAAAGAGCAAGCATCGTTTTCATAACCTCCCCAAACAATCCAACAGGTAATACCCAGCCGAGGGAGGAGATACTTAAAGTCCTCGATACTGGTGTTACGGTTGTTCTGGATGAAGCCTATGCAGAATTTTCAGAAAAGAGCTGTATTGATCTGTTTGATGAATATGAGAACCTCATAATTCTAAGGACATTTTCAAAGGCTTTCAGTTTGGCTGGAGCAAGGGTAGGATACTTTTTGGCAAGTGAAGAAATAGTAGACGCTTTATACAGAATTAAGTCTCCATTCAGTCTCAACTCCTTAACAATGATCACGGCAAAAGTCATGCTGAATCACTATGATGTAGTTATTGAAAGAGTTAATTACATAATTAAGGAGCGTGAGCGCATCTATAAAGAATTCAAAGATTACGCTTATCCAAGCGAGGCAAACTTTCTGCTTATGCGCTTAGATGCCTATGAGTTCCTTCTTGAGAGGGGTATTGTGGTGAGAAAGCTCGGTGGAAGATTGGAAAGACACATAAGAGTTACTATCGGCAAGAAAGAGGAAAACGACGAGTTGATTAACGCATTAAAGGAGTTTTTGGAGGGAGATTACTAACTTCCTGCATGAGCTATAATTCAGGAGGGTTAATTAATGACGGAGCTAAAATGGCTGATCTTTGACGTTGATGGTGTTTTAATTGACGTGAGCGAGAGCTACGACTTGGCGACAAAGCTGACCGTTGAGTATTTCCTAAAAAAGCTCGGCAAAAGCATTGAAGTCGAATTAGATTTGATAAGGGCTCTACGAAGGAAAGGAGCATTTGGAGATGACTTCAAAGTTAGTGAAGCTTTGATAATCGGAGCCTTGACTGGAGACCTAAGGAGCTTTGTGCAAGACTTCCCAGCTGGAGAAGGAATAAGTTGGGTTAGAGAGCAGTTTGGAGTAGTAATAGACTCTAAAACCATTGAGAGGATTTTCAATACATTCTACCTTGGTGAGCACTACAAAGAGAGGGCTTTCGACTTTGAGGGACTTTGGAAGAAGGAAAAGCCAATAGTGAAAAAAGAGCTCTTAGAAAAAGCCAACGAAAGATTCAAACTTGGGGTTGTAACAGGGAGGAGTGTCTTAGAGCTTGAGTTGGCGGAGAAAATACTTGGGTTTCACTTCAAAAACGCTGTAACAAGAGAGCTTTATGTCAAGCCTGATCCAAAAGCTCTTTGGCATCTCACAAAAGGTGAGGAAGGAATTTACATTGGGGATACAATAAACGACGAACTGCTTGTGAAGAATTACAAAAAAGCTTATGGGAAAGACTTTAGCTTCCTTATGGTGGGTAGAGATATCAAGGATGTGAATGAATTTTTGCAGTCTCTTTTGTGAACTTTTTAGCTCTCCATTAACAGTCACAATAGTAAAAGATAATTTAGATCACATTAATAATCTCAGTGAAATCATTAATGCAAAAATCAGATTCCCTTCTAAGAACTGGATTATCCCCAATGCATATTTTAATGTCAGCCCATCTAAACATTGGCAAATCATTTGCTCCGTCCCCAACAGCCAACACAAATACGTTTTGGTGCCGATATCTTTTAACAACACTTCCTTTGTCAATAAAATTTAAATTTGCTCCAACGACGATGCCATTTTTGACTATTAAATTGTTTGAAATTATATCTGCTTTTGATTTTGAGAGCTCTTTTCCAATAACCTCCCTAAACATTCCACTTATAAGAATAACCTCAAACCCATCTTGTTTGAGGTAAGAAATTGTTTTTATTGCCCTATTTTTAAGTTTAAACTTTTTAGAGACTTTTTCTACTATAGAAATCTCGAGCCCTTTAATTAGATCAATTCTCATCAAGAACCCCTGAAGCCAATTAATTTTTCCCGTAAGTCCAAGATGAAGTAAAGCCCTAATCTCGTCTCCATTCTCTACGTAATTCGCTATCTCATCCCAAAACTCAAAGTCAGCCAAAGTTCCTTCAACATCTATGAATGCTATCTTCTCCATTTTCAACACTTTCCTTTTGAAATCCTTAAGCGATAAAAAGTTTTTCGGGGAGATAATATCATTTAGACGGAATTTGTCAATTTAATCATGTTTCGCTTAACACTTTGTAAAATCTCTTATAGCTCTCCTTAATTTCATGTTCAAACTTCTTCCTCAGCATTTCAATATCAAATTCTCCTTTTTCAGTAAATCTGAGGAATTCTTCAATCTTGTCCTTTGAGAACTCCAAAACCTCTTCAATGAACTCTGATGAGTCATTGAGCACAGCTTTTGCGTA
>JALTMZ010000160.1:0-607 GCA_027001105.1 Thermococcus sp. | reverse complement strand
TTTCAGCATCTGCAACGAAAACCTCAGCTTTAAATTCCTTGAAAAGAGTTATCACTGGATTTGCATCTTCCTCTCTTCCCTCAACTGGAATTACTATGAACCTCCTTCCTTCGAAGCTCTTAACTCCAGCACCAAACATCGGATGAACACTACATACATTAACGCTCTCCGGAAATCTTCTGTAAATCTCTATCACGTCTCTCTTGAATGTCGAGATGTCAAAAATAACTTTTCCTTTGCTTTTATCGCTCAATTTTGCAAGCGTCTCTAAAACCTGCGGTGTCTCTTCGAGGGACTTAGCAACAATAATCACATCTGCCCATTTAAAAAGCTCCTCTATTGAGCCAAACAGCTTAAACTCAATCCTCTTTGCATGCCTTGAGTAAATCCCGACTTCATGCTTTTTGCTGAACTCTTTAGCAAACAGCCTCCCCATTTTGCCGTAGCCGATTATTCCGATGCGCATAGCTCAACCTCCTTAATTATTTTGAGTCCCTCTTCAAGCCTTGAACTTACCAACGAAATTCTGATAAAATCTCTATAATCTCCAAAAGCTATCCCAGGAAAAACAGAGACACCCTTCTCCAAAAGCTTCTCGGCAAAGCTG
>JALTMZ010000159.1 GCA_027001105.1 Thermococcus sp. | reverse complement strand
AATAGCTCAAGGTGATTTGGATGGATGCCGTTAGGGATGTAGAGATTGGAGTGAAGAGAAACAAGAACTGGTTTGAGGAGTACTTTGACTTCGCTTACCACAATACCGACTTGAGAACGGAGATTTTAGCCGGGATAACAACCTTCATGACAATGGCATACATACTCTTCGTCAATCCAGCGATTTTAAGCGATGCCATTGGTAAAGATGCAATTCCTTCACTGGTCACAGCAACAGCCCTTTCAGCTGGTCTGGCAACTATCCTCATGGGGCTGTATGCAAAGAAGCCATTTGCATTAGCTCCTGGAATGGGGCTCAACGCTTACTTCACCTACGGTGTTGTTCTCGGAATGGGCTACTCATGGCAAGTGGCTTTGGCTGCCGTTTTTGTAGAGGGGTTAATATTCATTGCCCTGACCCTTACAAAAGTGAGAAGTGCAATCATACACGCAATCCCACTTTCACAGAAATACGCAATTGGTGCTGGAATAGGTCTGTTCCTAACAATCATCGGAATGCAGGAGGCTGGTTTTGTAGTTGACAGTCCCGCTACATTGATAACTTTCGGTGCTCAGAACGTTGCAAAGCCAGAATTCTGGTTAGCCATATTCGGCTTGTTCTTTGCAGCAATCCTCATCTCAAGAGGAATTAAGGGAGCTTTGCTAATTTCAATCCTCACAACAACGGTAATCGGAATCGCTCTCGGAATCACACCTGCTCCTGATAAGCTATTTGCGATGCCAACGCTCAGCCACACATTCCTCCAGATGGACTTAAAGGGACTGCTGAGTGTTGGAGCCATTGGTGTTGTCTTTGCATTCTTCATGGTCGACTTCTTCGACACGTTGGGCACGATTACTGGATTAAGCGCAAAAGCTGGCTTCCTGACAAAGGATGGAAAAGTCCCAGATGCTGAGAAGGTTTTGCTAACGGATGCAATAGGAACAACAGTTGGTGCTGTCTTGGGAACATCAACGGTCACAACATACATTGAAAGTGCAGCGGGTATAGAGGAGGGTGGAAGAACAGGAATGACAGCCCTAGTCACTGGAGCACTGTTCTTAGTTGTGGGTCTCTTCATTTCGCCAATTGCCGGAGTTATCCCAGCCTATGCAACCGCCCCCGCATTAATTATAGTCGGCTACTACATGCTGAGCGCCATCAGAGGAGTTGACTTCAGCGATCCAACAGAAGCTATTCCAGCATTCTTGGTTCTCGTTACAATTCCCTTCACGTACTCAATAGCTGATGGAATAGGCATGGGATTCATAAGCTATGCAGTTGTAAAAACATTAAGCGGGAGGCACAAGGAAGTGCACCCACTGCTGTACATCTTGGCTGGCGTATTCATCTTATACTTCCTCTACCTTGGAGGTGTCCTCTGATTTTTCTTTCTTTTCTATGTGCTCCTTTATGAACTGCTTGATTACATAGGGGCACTGCTCCTGAATGTACTTCGCAAATTCTCTAATCCTCTCTGCTGTAATCTCGTGGACATAGTGCTCAAATTGGCAGGCATCTTCTTCAGCTATCTCTGGGGGAATGCCAAGGATGTTTATGAAAAACTCCATTAGCAACAGATGCTTGGAATAAGTTTTCTCTGCGATCTCTCTCCCCTTTTCAGTCAGCAAAATCCTATCGTATTTCTCATACTCTACCAAACCTTTTTCACTGAGCTTTTTAAGGGCATCAACAACACTTGGAGGCCTTACCCTAAGCTTTTTGGCAATATCTTTGATCCTAATTATACCTTTTTTCTTGTAGAGCAGATACATCGCTTCAAGATACTCCTCTTCCCTCTTGCTTATCTCCATTCGATCACCCTAAAGTTAGAGTCCCCTAAAGAATTTAAGTGCTTTTTGGTATCACAGATATTAAAAACTTCAAAGCGAAACTCCAAATGGTGGTGCATTATGAAGATTTATGAACCGCTGATGCTGGCAATGCCTTTAGCAAAATGGATGGGAGAGTTTATAATCGAAAACAAAAAGCTCCCCTCGGGAGATGATGTTAGAAAGTTCTTGAAAGAGAACAGGCTTGAAGAAATCTGCTTAGATGAAGGATTAGTCCTTCATAGGGGAAAATTCGTCTTATCATTAACCTTTCCAGCAAGAGAACATGTAATCGTTGACATAATCTCATCAAGCGGAGAGCTGAGCGATGCCCTTGAGGTGATAGCCTACCACGACAGAAAGCTTGAAGCTTACGTTATCGAAATCATCCCGGCAAATGAGCTCGAATTTGAGGGCAACATCGGGCTTGAACCGGTAATTATCGATGACAGGAGCTTTGAGCTAAAAAGCTACCCAGTTCTTGGGCATTTTGAGGAAGAAAAAGATGGAGTGTTTCTGGTTATTGACGGCAAAACACATCAAAGATGGAAGGAGAGCGGAAAACTTGACATCTGTCCAATATGCGGTGCTGAAGGATTGGGGTGGAAGAAAAACTACGCCTACTGCACTTCCTGTGGATTTGGGATCAAAGTTGAGGGGGGAAGACAATGAGCCAGCTCGTAAAATCTATCCTCGTCAAGTATTCGCACTTAGCTCATGAAAGGGGATTGACCGCCGCATTTGGTGGAAATCTAAGCATTCTTTTTAACGGAAAGATATTTATAAAAGCAACCGGGGCTGTTATGGATACAATGACAGAGCAACAGGTGGCAGTCATTGACCTGAATGGGAAGCAACTCTCAGCTGTTAAGCCCTCATCAGAATGGAGACTCCACTTGTTCATTTACCGCGAAAGAAAAGACATCAGAGCAATAGCTCACCTCCATCCCCCATACTCAGTTGTTGCCTCAACCCTTTTGAAGGGAGAACTCCCAATAATAACTCCAGAAGCAGAAATCTATCTTAGGAAAATCCCAGTTGCAGAGTTTAAGCCAGCAGGAAGTGAAGAACTTGCAAGAGAGGTCGCAAAATATGCCAAAAAGTTTGATGCCATTTTAATGGAGAGACACGGAATTGTTACAGTAGGAAAAAGCCTGAGAGAAGCATTCTACAAAGCGGAGCTTGTCGAAGAAAGTGCAAAGCTTTGGTATTTAATAGAGGGCAAAAGGTGAGCGTAAAAAACAAAATTCACTGAATCTGCTCCAAAGCACCTAAAACTTCCCAGATTATGGTTCTTGTGTGGAGAGGCATGTTTGGATCTTCACTAATTTCCTCAAGAATTGCAATAGCATCGGCTGCCCTAACAGCGGGCTCCTTACTTCTATCCATTAGGTGCTCAATTGCCTCTTCGGCGGCCCTTCTAATATTTCTTGGGACGATTGTATCCTGAACAACTTGTTCCTTAAGAACTTGGATAATCTGGTTGATTCTCTCCTCGACATCACTCATTTGCATCACCTCCTTTTACTAAGAATTGGTAACTAAAAATTTTCCAGTGGTATATTGCACTTTTGTAACTAAAAAGTTTTCGGTTGAGATTAATACTCGACCCCTCTTCTGGCTGTGATTCCTTTTTGATAAGGATGCTTTATTTCTCTCATC
>JALTMZ010000158.1:2696-3511 GCA_027001105.1 Thermococcus sp. | reverse complement strand
GTTGTATGGAAGTACTGGGTTATACTCCCCCCATCCCCCAGCTTTTAGGATCAATGCCGTTTAAGAAGAACATAGTTGTATGGAAGCATCTCAAATGTTGTTGGAACTCCCCAAACACTGCTAATCAATGTTTAAGAAGAACATAGTTGTATGGAAGCTGATACTTCATTATCTAACACACTGAGAACCTCAAGAGATAAGTTTAAGAAGAACATAGTTGTATGGAAGGCTCCTAAAGTTTCTTCGATTATATCTAAGGTTACAACCTTTAAGTTTAAGAAGAACATAGTTGTATGGAAGACTGTCCTCTGGAACGAATGACCCATTTTGGCAAATCTAAGGTGTTTAAGAAGAACCAAGTTGTATATGACCAGGCCACTCTATATAACTCAGCATGGCGAGCTTAGGAGGAAGGACAACACGCTCTATTTTATAGGAGAAACCATCGAAAAAACGATTCCAGTTAAACAGGTGGGTGAAATCCACTGCACTGCAAGGGTCACCCTAACTTCCGGCGCCATTGACCTGCTTTCCCTCGAGGGAATACCCGTGCACTTCTACACGAAGGAAGGCTTTTATAAAGGCTCTTTCTTACCAAAAAACAGTGGAAACGGTAGGATTAAGATAGCTCAAGTCCAACACTATCTCGATGAGGAAAAGAGGCTCTATATTGCCACACAGATTGTTAGAGGCATAAAGAATTCAATGCTCAAATCCCTTGAAAGATTTGACTCGAGAGGAATAAAAGAGATTGAAATCGAGACCAATGATCTGGGAGAACTCTTGGGAATTGAAGCCCTGCTCTGGGAGCACTA
>JALTMZ010000158.1:639-2686 GCA_027001105.1 Thermococcus sp. | reverse complement strand
CCAGGAGACCACCCAAGGATGAAGTGAATTCCCTGATAAGCTTTGGAAACTCCCTCCTCTACGGGATTACACTGTCCTCGATAGTCAGGGCACGGCTTGATCCGGATGTAAGCTTCCTCCATGAGCCAAGAGAGGGAAGATTTTCCCTTTCACTTGATCTCAGCGAACCTTTCAAGCCGCTGATAGTCATGTCTGTTGTTAGGAAAGTTGTTAACAAGAAAATCATCACCAAGCAGCATTTCAGAAAGCGGAATGGTGGTGTTTATTTAAGCTCCAAAGGTAGGAGAAAGTTCGTTCAAGCATTCGAAGAATGCCTCAGCAGAGCTGTTTACTGCCCCATGACCAAAAGAAATGTTTCATACCGCTCAATGATCAATTTTGAGGCAAGAAAGTTAGCTAATCATCTCCTTGGCAAGCGAAAATACAAAGCATTCAAGCCGTGGTGGTGATAATGTACTACATAATCGTCTATGATGTGAATGAGAAAAGGGTCAGAAAGGTTCATAAAATCCTAAAACGCTATCTCCACTGGCGGCAAAGGAGCGTCTTTGAGGGAGAATTAACCAGAGCACAGCTATCGATGCTTTTAAAGCGGCTCTCAAAAGTGATAGACGAGAGCGAGGATTCAATTTTAATTTACACCATCAAAAGCAAGAGCTGTCTGGAGTCCTCACACCTCGGAATGTTTCAAGACTGTGAAATGATAATTTAAGCTCTTACACGATTATAACAAAGGAAAGCAAGATTCTGAAAGTCATCCCCTATATTGAATCACCTCACTTCCAAATCCTCAGGTGTTAGCATTTTAACACCTTCTTTCTTACACAGTTCTTTTGCTTTTTCAGTAAAGCCAGATTTTGAAAAGAAAAACATCACTGCAGACCTAAATTCTTCTCTAACTTTCCTAACAAACTCCTCCACATCCCTGTAAGTTACTGGTTTATTCCTCCACTTAACCTCAAGCACATAAACCTTATCCCCAAAGGCAACACCATCAAACTCAACATCACCCCTCCGATAAGGCTTGAAATCAATGCCGAAAACCTCCCTCATCTTCTCCCTAACCACAGCCTCCTTTGCAAGTCCAAGTTCCTTCTTTACCTTAAGATACTTCTCCTCTAACTCCCTAATCAGTTCTTCCAAAAATTTCTCCCACCTAAGCTCCAGCTCTGTAATGCCAAGGTAAGTCTTTGCAAGCCAGAAACGCATGAGCTTATCAGCAAAGTAATACCTCTCATCCTGCCTCACAATCAAATCCGTCCTCAAAAGAAACTTCAAATAGTTTGATACCTCACCAGTGGGCTTGTTCAAACGCCTGGCAATCTCCGAAAGCCTCAGCCCTTCTTCTTGAGCCAATATGAGAAGAATCTGCTTGTGCACTGGCCCCTTGTAAGCTCTCGAGAGGGACTCATTGAAAACATATTCAAGGTGCATGTAGATGTCACCCTTTTCAGTCAGCAGTTCAGTGAGAAAAGCATAGTGGACATCTTTCCTCTTAATCTTTTCAAAGCCCTCCTCAATTAACCGCCTGCATACTGCCAACACATAAAACGGATGACCCTGAGTGAGCTTATAAATCAATTCAAGTGCTGACTGACTCGCTTCAACCCCAGCCCTTTCCAAAGTTATTTTTGCGAGCTCTATTGCATCTTCTTTTGGCAAACCCTTCAGATAAACCCGTCTAAATTGGCCAAAGAAGGGATTCTCTGGAGCTAATATTTCTTCCATCATCCTGACGGCAGAACCGGAAATAAAGTATGCAATGTTCTTCTGCTTTTCTGTAACAGCACGCATTATCTCTAAGAATCCCTTAAAATTGAGGACTTCCTGAAATTCATCGAGAATAAAAACGGCCTTTTGCCCTGTTTTCTCTAAAATTGACTCCTGAACCTCAAAGAGAGTCTCAAGGTTCCCATCTTTGATTGCTTTAACCTCCTTATCAACGTTAAGCTTTGCCGACAGAATTAGCAGATCATCCCAAGTTAAGAGCTCGCTCCTCTCAACCTTCATCTCCAATGCCTTGGCAATCTCATAGAGGAGTTCTCTT
>JALTMZ010000158.1:0-629 GCA_027001105.1 Thermococcus sp. | reverse complement strand
GTTCTCTTTTGTATGCAAAGCTGAATGATTCTAAGTTGCCGATACGCTGTAAGTTTAAGTATGGGATTACTCCCCGAGCTTCCGCCTTGAATTTGAGGAGAAGTTCGGTCTTTCCAATCCTCCTCGGCCCAATAATGGCGATGTTAATTTTCCCTCCCCTCTTTAATGACTCATAAGCAGAGTGCAGTATCTTCAACTCAACTCTTCTGTTCACGAACATAGTATCACCTTACAGTTTTATGCATAAAACTATAATGCATTAGAGTTTAATACATTTGTGGTTACCTTAATAGTAGGCACGCTAATATAATATTCTTAGAGCTCCATAAAATTATACAATGGCATTGGCTGCCAAGGATACAGTGACTTAGAAATGACGTCAGCAATTTTCTTCATTAACATCACCGAGAGATTTGTCATATTCTCTTGGCGGCAACTCTTATAATCTGTAATTCGGAAACACATCTGTATTCGGAACTCTCGCTAAAAGGCAGAAAATCAAAAACACAGTGAGGATTTGTTTTAACTGCTGTCGGCGATAGCTGGTATCATCACTTCTCAGTTCCGAAACCGCTCGTCATCCAGCATATAGTACTTGTTCCAACTTTTTTTAAGGCTTTGTATAACTC
>JALTMZ010000157.1 GCA_027001105.1 Thermococcus sp. | reverse complement strand
ATGGAATATTGAACTTTTTCTATTTCTTCCTTGGTTCGATTTGACATTTATCCAGTGATTACAGCGAAAACATTTTAAACAGAACTCTTAACTTTGGATTAGTATTCACCGAGGGTGATACCAATGATTGATGTTTTTCGAGATGCCCAAAAGCTCAGCTTGTACTTAGCGTACAATGTCAATGTGGATGCAATCGTTTACCTCAGAAAGGAGCACATTGAAAAGCTGATCAGCGAGCTTGGAGCAGAGAACATAAAGAAGAGGATGGAAGAGTATCCAAGAGAAATAAACGAGCCGATTGATTTCGTTGCTCGTCTCATTCATGCTCTAAAAACAGGAAAACCTATGGCGGTTCCTCTTGTAAATGAAGAAATGCACACATGGTTTGATGAGAGATTTAAGTACGACGTGGAGAGAATGGGAGGTCAAGTTGGAATTATTGCCAACCTTCTTGCTAATCTTGATTTTAAAAAAGTTATAGCATACTCCCCCATTTTAGCTAAGAGACAGGCTCAAATGTTTGTTAACAAGCCGAATCTTCTTTATCCTGTTGTTGAGAATGGAAAGCTGGTTTTGAAGAAGCCTATTGAAGCTTATCGTGAGAATGATCCCGTAAAGGTGAACAGGATTTTCGAATTTAGAAAAGGAACAAGGTTTAAGCTGGGTAATGAGGTTATAGAAGTTCCTCACTCTGGTCGCTTTATCGTTGCTTCCCGTTTCGAGAGCATTAGGATCGAAACCAAGGAAGACTTAAAGCCGTTTTTACCGGAAATTGGTGAGCTTGTAGATGGTGCCATTTTATCTGGATATCAGGGAATTAAAAAACGATATTCTGATGGAAAAGATGCCAACTATTATCTGAGAAAGGCAAAGGAAGATATAAGACTTCTTAAGAAAAACAAGGACATCAAAGTTCACGTCGAATTCGCATCAATTCAGGATAGAGAGCTGAGAAAAAAGGTCATCTACAACATCTTCCCCTTAGCAGATAGCGTTGGAATGGATGAGTCAGAGATTGCCCACATTCTAAATTCCCTTGGCTATCCAAAGCTTGCAGATAGGATTTTTAACTACAACAGAATTGAAGATACCGTTTTGGGTGGGAAGATTATTCTCGATGAGCTCAATCTTGAGATTCTTCAAATTCACACAATTTATTATCTTATGTATATTACCCACAAAGACAATCCGCTCAGCGAAGATGAGCTCAGGCAGAGTTTGGAGATTGCAACAACACTCGCAGCAACAAGGGCTTCTCTTGGAGACATTAAGAGTCCAGATGACTTTAAAGTAGGCTTGAGAGTGCCGTATAATGAATATGGTGAATTCGTGAAGCTTAGATTTGAGGAGGCAAAAAGAAAACTGAGAATGAGGGAATATAAGATTGTTATTATCCCAACAAGGCTGGTTAAAAACCCAGTATCAACAGTAGGACTTGGAGATACCATTTCGGCGGGAGCATTTACGAGCTACCTCGCCTTATTGAGAAGAAAGAGGATGTATTAGATTTGTTTGATCCAAGTACCTTATTCTATCAAACTCTCAATTAGCTTTGCTTTTTCTTGTGCTTTCCTTAAGTGTTCAACGGTGACTTTGGTGTAAATTTGGGTCGTTGAAAGGTTTGAATGTCCAAGGATTTCCTGAATAACTCTAATATCAATCCCGTTTTCAAGCATATGGGTAGCAAAGCTGTGCCTGAGCATATGAGGGGTTACTTTTATCCCAGCTTTCTTTCCATATTTGTCGAGAATGTACCATACTGTTTTTGGTGAGAGCCTGTCTTTTCTATTTCTTCTTTCTTCGACAAGCAGATATTCACTATTGTCATTTCTCATTTTTAAGTAATCTTCAATCTCTTTGATGAGAGCTATTGGAACCGGTACTATCCTGTCCTTTCCGCCTTTTCCTCCTCTCACAACAATCAAAGAGCGCTTAAAGTCAACATCGTTGATTTTTAAATTGCAGAGCTCGCTTACTCTAAGTCCAGAACCGTAGAGCAGTAATACAATAAGCCTATCCCTTTTTCTTGTTGGTGGAATTACACTTAGGAGTTTCTTCACTTCCTCTTTTGTTAAACTTTTTGGTAAGCTTCTGGGGACTTTTGGAGATTTAATTTTTTTGGCCTCCTCTTCGAGTCCTTCAAATCTAAAATAAGCTTTTAGTGCCTGAACAACGAGATTTAAACTTTTATTCGAATATCCACTCCTTTTAAGCATTGCTAAGAAACGGAGGGCGGAGCGGGCATTTGTGCTATTTTCCTCCTCTAAAAACTTCTTCACATAATAGGAGTACATTCTAATGGTGTTCGGGCTCTTGCCCTCCAGCTCAAGGTACATTTCAAATTCTTCAATGTCCATAGAGCATCACAAAATAAAATAATAGAAATCAAAGCTCTTCTATTTTTTCATGAAATACCTCGGTTTCTTTGGTCTCTTCTATTCTCTCACTTTCATCAGCTCTTTCTTCTGGTGGTTCTCGCCCTTCTGGTTTTGCAATTGTCATGGTGAGGTATACAATCTTTAAGAGCTCTTCAATCAGTCTCTCTTCCTCTGCGTAAATGTATCCTTGACCAACAATTACCCTACCTTGTAACCCGAGCCTTTCAACGGCTTTCCCTATGATTTCTTCGTTTGGAACCTCTTCTGCTGGGAAAATCTGCTTCCATGCATCTTCAATCCTAACCAAATTGCTCCTCTTATCAAGAAGTACCTTTAGGTTTTCATTTTCATCCTTTAACCTCTGATATTTCTGCCTAAGCTCCTCATATTTCTGCTCAATTTCCTGTAGTTGACTTTCGAGGCTGTGTTTTTCTTGTTCAAGCATATCATATTTTCCTTTTAAGTCAAGCAACTGGTTCCTGAGTGCCATATACTCCGGGAGAAGCTGCAAACTCTTTAATCCCGCTCTCACAAGGGTATTTTTGAGCTCTTTCCTCACAAGCTCGACATCTATGTGCTCCAAGTCATGCCCAAGCGGTATTTTCATTCTTTCAACGTGTCCAACTAATTCGCTGAGTTCTCTGAAGAGCCTGTCCGCAAGTTCCCTACCGACTCTATCGGCATCAGTTGCTATTATTAGCAAATCTGCTCCAGCTGCTGCACTTTTTGCAATTTCTAAATTCGTTGTTGGAATTATTGAGGAAATCGTTATGTTGTATTCACTTCCCAATGCAAGACCCTGCAATGCTTTGCTAACAACCTCAACGTCACTCGCACCTTCAACTAAAATTCTAACGTCTACAATCGTCATTCCAGCCACCTCTCTAAGATTGGGGTGTTACCCCTAAGGAGTGTTAAGCCCTATGGGCTTTAAAAACTCTCCTAAATTTCAACCTCAAGATTATCCTTCTCAACAACAACTTCCCCTGAGGGTAAGAGCGATATGCTTAAGGCTTTTATTTCAACTCCTCTATCTTTTGCTTCCTTTAAAAGCCTTGCAACTTCTGGATCACCTTTAATGTAAGGCTTAAACTTCTTAACATCTGGCAAAGCACCAATAAAGACAATCATGGCTCTTTTGCCCTTCTCTCGGAGTTTTATGAGCTCTCTGATGTGCTTCTGACCCCTCAAGCTTGGGCAGTCAGGATACATTGCATATTCTCCCTCTCTGAGAACAGCACTTTTCATTTCAACCCAAATTTCTTCCCCACTGCAGTCTAAAAGGTAATCCAGCCGAGAAGCTCCAACTTTGACTTCTCTCTTTTTGATATAACAATCTTTTAACCATGAAATTAATCCAAGCTCTATAGCCCTCTCAAATGCCCTCGCTTGGATTCTTGTATCAATTATAGCTCCCTTAGAGTTTTTATCTTCAAAAGCTATCAAAACAAAGTCTGTTTTTCCTCCCTGCTTGGGGATGCAGAAGCACTTTCTACCTTTGACCATAAATTCCTCCAAGCGTCCAGTGTTCGTTATAAGGCTTCGTTTAACTTCACCATCTATTCTAACCAATCCAACGAATCTATTTATTCTCTCAATGAATTCTCCTTCAATGATGGGAAGTTTCAGGAGTATCATCATGAACAACTAAATCTTTTCGTTGAAAAGATTTGTGACCAAAAATCTTAAAGTGATATATGCAAATAATTTCATTAGATGGTTGGTATGGAAGATATTAGTGTTTTAATAGAAAAGTGGAGGAAAATTTACAAAGAGGAGGTTAAAAGCAAAAGGAAACATAGAGAAGAGATTAAACTAACCCCGGAAAATTACTTCAATGTTATACGTCCCTTTTTTGTGAAAATCTCTCCCGAGGATGTAGAATATGTAAGAACGTTCAGAATGGTTTTGTATGGCATGCTTGAATACAGCCCATCTTTAAGAACTCTAATTTTGAGAGGTGCGGGATATAATTTAGCTCGCAGATTGATAGAAACTGGAGAGATTAGGAGCATTGATGATCTACCAAAAGTGTTTTTAAATCAAAAAATAGGGCTTCTTGATATTGTAGATGACTCATTCAGCAAGATGAAAGTGAACATATATGAGTGTATCAGTTGCTACCGGGCACCTCCTATTGGCAGAACCCTATGTGACTTTGAAGCAGGGCTTATTCAAGGGGTTATGGAAGAACTTGTTGGAAAGAATGTAACTCGTGAAATCTACTGCTGGGGACTTGGCAATTCCTTTTGTGGATTTGAAGTGATATTTGAGTGATGGATATGAGCATTTTAGCAGTTCAACCTTCAAGCAAATGTGACAGTAGTTGTCTGATATGTCCTTGGAAAGAGAAATTTGGCTGCGCCGGGGTAATGCTTCCTCTTGAGGCATTGGAAATACTCAGCTCTCATCTTGGGGATTTTAAATTTAAGGAAGGACTTTTGACGTGCCCAAACCCTCTCCTCCATCCAAAGATTGACATCCTAATCCGGCAAACTATGGAACTCTGTAGAAAGCTTACCCTCTTCATTCCAGTATCAGTCTCAAGAAATTTTCTCAACAAAACTTCTCTTGGAAACGTTGATTTTATTTCTCTAATAATACCCTCTTATAAGGACATAAAGTCAAACCTTCAGACAGTGAAAATGCTCCTTTCTCAGGGCATAGACAATCTTGAGGCATATATCTTGCTGGATTCTAACTCTGACTTTGCTGAAATCCTTTCAACAATTGAACTATGCAAAAGTTACGGGTTAAAGATAACGTTAGGACCAAAACTCTACACATCTCCATATGCAGATAAATTTCTTGAGAAAATTGCGAAAAAAGAAAATGTTGAAATTGGTCTTCATTACGGAAGGAAATATTTCTACAATGCCATTAAAGTCTTCATAGACAATTATCCAGTAACGTTGCTGACCTCTCCAAGTGCTGAGAACTGTAAAACTCTATACCTGAATCCATATGGGAACTTCTCAAAATGTCCACTTTCAAGATTTGAAGTGAATTATAAGAGAATAACAAGAGAAGAGCTTAGAAAAATGCTCTTTTCGCCATGTGCAATAAATCGAAACGTTGTTGGGCTTTCACCTAAAATACGGGTCTCATTCGTGACAAAAGAGGGTGTTGAGATCCCTGGGGAGATTTTGGAACTTTTAGAATTAATTTCCCAAGTCAATTCATTTAGAGCTGCATGTAAGGCTCTTGGAGTTTCTCCTTCCACGTATTGGGAAAAAATAAGAAGTCTCGAAGAAAAACTGGGTATTTCCTTGATTATATCCGTCAGAGGAGGAAGGAAAAAAGGAATAACAATTCTGACGGAGTTTGCTAAAGACCTCCTAAAGGAGTACAGGGAAATAAGAGAAAAAGCAATAGTATCACTCTATGAACACTAAAGCATGTTCTTGTACTTGAACAAATTAAGGAGTTTTTGAGTTATTTGCCGAACACGGTCTCCTTTTAATCTCCTTTGTTTACCTAAATTTTGAGGTGATAACAATGTCGCTTCTTGAGACAAGTTTAGAGAGACCAACAATTTACATTGATCCAAAGAAGTGCATGGGATGCAGATCTTGTGAAATAGCATGTGCAGTAGAGCATTCAATGAGCAAGACATTATTCGGAGCAATCTTTGAAAAACCAACACCCAAACCAAGACTAAAGGTCGTAGTTGCAGATTTCTTCAATGTTCCACTGAGGTGTCAGCACTGTGAAGATGCTCCATGTATAAAAGTCTGCCCAACTGGAGCAATAAAGAAGAGCGAAGAAGGCTTTGTAATACTCAACGCCAACAAGTGTATTGGTTGTTTAATGTGTGTCATGGCATGTCCATTTGGACATCCGAAATATGAGCCAGAGTACAAGGTTGTTCTGAAGTGCGATTCATGTATTGAGAGAGTTAGGGAAGGCAGAGAGCCGGCATGTGTAGAAGCTTGCCCCACCAAGGCATTGAAGTTTGGAACTCTTGAAGAAATTCTTGATGAGATTAGAAAAGAAAGAGCGGAGGAACTAATTTCTAGCTTGAAAGTTCCGGGCATTGTATACATGGAGCCGGTTATTGAGGAAAAGAAAAAGGAAGAGAAAGTCAGTCCGGTGGATGTTTATACAGCTTACTTAGAGGTTAAGTGGTATTGAGGTGGTTGTTATGGCGGAATACATAAAGTTTAAGGTTCCTGCAAAGCAGGTTTCCGAAACTAAGGGAGTTGCTGACCTAATTGAGAAGGCTGAGGAGGAGGGTGTGAAGACTGCTTGGCACCGCTTTTTAGAACAGCAACCTCAATGTGGCTTCGGTCTTCTGGGAATCTGTTGTAGAAACTGTAACATGGGTCCATGTAGGATTGACCCATTTGGCGCTGGGCCAACCAAAGGTGTTTGTGGAGCAGATGCTGACACAATAGTTGCAAGAAACATTTTAAGGATGATTGCTGCAGGAGCAGCAGCACACAGCGATCATGCAAGAGATATCGTCCACGTGTTTAAAGGAGCAGCAACAGGGGAGTTCAAGGGGTACAAGCTGACGGACATTGAGAAGCTTAAGGGGTTAGCTCAAGCTTTGGGAATATATGTAGAAGGGAAAACCGAGAGTGAGATAGCCTTAGAAGTTGCACACATCTTAGAATGGGAGTTTGGAAAACCCGATGATGAGCCATTAAAGTTGCTCATGGCGACAGCACCTAAGAAAAGAATTAAAGTCTGGGAAAGGCTCGGAGTCATGCCAAGGGCAATTGATAGGGAAATCTGTGAGTGCATGCACAGGACTCATATGGGTGTCGATGCAGACCCAGCTTCACTCCTTCTTCACGGTGTGAGGACCTCTCTCGCCGATGGCTGGAGCGGTTCAATGATGGCTACCTATTTGAGCGACATACTCTTTGGAACGCCAAAGCCAATTAAAACTATTGCAAACTTGGGTGTTCTCAAAGAGGATTATGTGAATATAATTGTCCACGGTCATAACCCAATACTGTCAATGAAGATAGCCGAGGTTGCTCAAAGTGAAGAGATGCAGAAATTAGCCAAGAAATATGGTGCCAAGGGAGTGAATGTTGCAGGAATGTGCTGTACTGGGAACGAAGTTTTAATGAGGCTTGGCATTCCTCCAGCTGGAAACTTCCTGATGCAAGAGCTGGCGATAATTACTGGAGCAGTTGAGGCGATGGTTGTTGATTACCAGTGTCTAATGCCATCATTGATTGATGTAGCCGGCTGTTATCACACCAAGATAATCACAACCGAGCCCAAGGCTCACATACCCGGAGCAGTGCACATAGAGTTCAAACCAGAGAGAGCAGATGAAATTGCCAAGGAGATAGTCAAGATTGCAATTGAAAACTTCCAGAACAGGCCAAAAGATAGAGTTTACATTCCAAAACACAAGAGCGAAGTTGTTGCAGGCTTCAGCGTTGAAGCAATCCTTGGAGCCCTTGGAGGAACACTTGAACCTCTCATCAATGCACTCAAAGAAGGTACAATCAAAGGAATCGTTGGAGTTGTTGGATGTAACAATCCAAAGGTTAAGCACAACCACAGTCATGTAACATTAACCAAGGAACTCATAAAGAGGGACATCTTAGTAGTTGGAACTGGTTGCTGGGGAATCGCAGCAGCGATGGACGGTTTACTAACACCTGAAGCGGCAAAAATGGCAGGGGATGGGCTTAGAGCAGTGTGTGAGACACTTGGAATTCCGCCATGCCTCCATATGGGTAGCTGTGTTGACTGTTCAAGAATCCTGATTGTTCTTGGAGCGCTCGCTGAGGCTTTAGGCGTTGATATTCCTGACTTGCCAGTAGCTGGCTCTGCTCCAGAATGGATGAGCGAGAAAGCAGTGTCAATCGGAACTTACTTCGTTGCAAGCGGTGTGTTCACTCACTTGGGAGTGGTTCCACCCGTGCTTGGAAGCCAGAAAGTCACCAAACTCCTCACGGATGACATTGAGGATCTCATTGGAGGAAAATTCTACGTTGAACCGGATCCAGTAAAGGCGGCAGAGACAATTTACAATGCGATAATTGAGAAGAGGAAGAAGCTTAAATGGCCTGTTTGACTTTTTCCTTTTTAATTTTTAATTTTGAAAAAAGCAATTATAGAAGGAGTGCGATTTAATCATTGGAGGCATTAAAATGAAGATACTCGTTGCTGGAAAGGGAGGAGTTGGAAAAACCACAATTTCAGCTTTATTAGCTCATATCTTAGCTGACAAAGGGTATAACATACTGGCTTTGGACACAGATTCAGTTCCCAACCTTGCTCAAAGCCTGGGAATCCCATTCGAGGAAGCTTTAGAAATTGTTCCACTTTCACGAAATGAAAAGCTTGCAGAGGAGAGGACTGGAGCAAGGCCAGGCGAAGGCTGGGGAGTTCTATTCTCTCTAACCCCAAAAGTTGATGATTTGGCCGAGCAATACGGCATAACAATAAAGCCAAATTTGAAGCTTGTCGTTGTTGGGAACATAGAGCAAAGTAAAGAAGGCTGTCTATGCCCAGCGTTAGCTCTTGCAAGGGCTTTTTTGATGCACGTTCTGCTATCTGAAAGGGATATTGTAATTGTGGACAGCGAAGCAGGGGCAGAGGTTTTTGGGAGAGGACTGGCAGAGAAGTTTGATGTCATGATATGCGTCACAGAACCAACGTTGAAGTCCCTGATGATAGCAAGAAAGCTCATAGAAATGGGGAAACAACTTAGCATACCAAACATATTCCTCGTAATAAACAAGGTCAGGAACTCCTTAAAAGCTTCCCAACTTTATGCAAAAGTCTTCTCAGATTCAACGCCCTACCATCTTGTAAGCTTCGATGAAAGCGTTATTAATGTGGATAATAAAGGAAAGGGAGTTGATTCTATTCCAAAGGATTCTCCGATATATGAAGATGTCGAAGCACTTGCAAGAAGGATATTGAACGTAAAAAAGCGTTCTAAGGTGTTGTAAATGTGTCAGTCGAAGGTTATAGTTATTGAAAATGGAAAAGCTGAGGTAGTTATGACGGATGTAACTCTGCTTGAAGTTAAGGATGGGAAGATTATTGTCAAGAATTTGCTTGGTAAAGAGCTGGTTCTTGAGGGATACGAGATCGATTATATCGATTTTATTTCTCACAAAATTTATTTGAAGCTTTCTATTTGATACCCATTTTTGATCCATAATGTACGTTTTAACCAAAGGTTTGAAATGAATACATTAGGCAAAATATATAAACAAAACTCGCCAGAAAATTTCACAGATGTATGAGTTTAATTTCATGAATACAAGTTTCATCCAATGTATTTGGAGCAATGTAATGTGTAAATTGACAGTTTGCTAAAATCAAGACAAATTAAGAAAAATTTGGGTGAACAGCAATGGAGACTCAGATGTTGTTAATACCAATTGGGATCTTAGTTATTGCGGCGGTTGTGGGATTGGCAAAGGCAAAAATATCTCTCAAAATAGTAAGCACACTATCAGCGATAGCATCGGCAGTGATGATATATATCGGCATAGTGGGGTTTGAAACAACACTTGAGCTTAAATACAATCTGTTCAACTCATCCTCGCTTTTTGTAACTCTCAACTGGCTTGTCTTTAGAGTTGACTCGCTTTCGGCATTTTTCTTACTCCTACTCGGTATTTTAAGCCTCTGCGCATCAGTTTACGGTATCAAATACATGGAAAAGTATCTCGGCAAAGAAGACACGCGGATTTACACCTTCAACTATCCAATCTTCCTCCTGACTATGTATCTTGTCTTGATATGCTGGAATTTGCTGTGGTTCATAATCTTCTGGGAGCTCATGAGTCTATTTTCCCAATTCTTAGTGGCATTTGAGCAGAGCGAAGAGAAAGCCATAAAAGCAGCATTCAAGTACTTCTGCATGACCAAAGCTGGAGCAGAGTTTCTTGTTTTGGCCGTTGTGCTGATAATTCTCAAAGCAACAAGCTTTAACGCCGACTATTCTGAGATTGCTAACATTCTGCCGGCTTATCTCTCAGCCCATCCAGGAATGCTTTATGCCCTGACATTTGCACTGCTCATAGGATTTGGGGTTAAAGCTGCTATGATTCCATTCCACTCGTGGCTTCCCGATGCTCACCCAGAAGCTCCGAGTAATGTTTCGGCATTACTGAGTGGTATCATGATTAAACTGCCGATATATATGTTGCTCAGATTCTTCATAAGCTTCTTCCCATTGGAGCCTGAAATTGGGCTGATAATAGCTGTATTTGGAGTCCTGACGCTTTTCTTCAGTATGATGTACGCTTTACTCCAAGAAGACTCAAAGCGTTTATTGGCTTTTTCAAGTATAGATAACATTGGGTACATCCTTTTACCTATGGGAGCTGGGATCTATTTCCTCGCGAACGGAAATCAGCTCTTGGGAAGTGTAGCCTTAGCTGCTGCACTCTTCCACACAATGAATCATGCTTTCTTCAAAGGACTCCTCTTCCTTACTGCTGGTTCAGTGATGTATGAAACAGGCACAAGGGATTTGAATTATTTGGGAAGTTTGGCGAAGAAGATGCCTCTAACTGCTTTTGCCGCCCTAATAGGCTCACTTGCAATAGCTGGTATGCCGCCCCTTAATGGCTTTGTGAGCAAATGGATGATTTACATCTCAACCCTCTCATCTCCGGCAACTTCACTCTTTGGAATAATTGCGATTTTCATAAGTGCTGTAACCCTTGGAGCTTTTGTAAAATACTTCACGGCAATCTTTACAAAACCTGCAGTTAAGGAAATTGATGCAAAGGAAGTTCCGCTTTTAATGTCTGCTCCTCAGCTCCTCTTAGCTCTGCTTTGTATAGTATTTGGAATTTATCCTTTCATTCCATTGAAAATGATATCCCAAGCTTTAGGTTCAATAGGCGTTCCATTAGCTTCTCTTGTAGTTTATCCTTCTCTCGTTGTGCCAAAAACAGGGAGTTATTCACCGATAATAGTCTTTGCATTTCTGCTGGTTTCAACACTAATAGCTTTGCTGCTTATTCCATCGAGAGGCAGTGTTATGTCAACTTGGAAGACCGGGAGAAGTGAAGACCTCAATGTGAGCATGCCTGCCGATGCTTATTATCGGGACTTTAAGGAGGCTTTCAATGAAGTTTACCTCTTAGGTGACGTTAGTAAGGGATTTGTGCAGAAAGTTGCGAAGATTGGAAAAAGGTTTGGAACCAAGTTTGAAGTGTTGTCTTACGATTTGAACTCGATGCTTTCCCTTGCAATGATTCTGATAGTAATTTTAGTGGTACTTTTAGGAGGTGTTGGACTATGAGCACCATTTTCATAGCAATCAACTTGGCATTCGCCTTGCTTATTGCTCCAGTAATAGATAGTTTTGAGAGGAAAATCAGAGCACGTCTGCAGAACAGACAAGGACCATCAATACTCCAGACGTGGTGGGACTTAATAAAGCTCTTCAAGAGACCTACAGTTGAGCCTCAAGATTCTGTTAAATCACTCTACAAGCTCGCTCCGTATGTGACTTTTACGGCTGTTTTGACTGCTTATTTAATAGTTCCAACTCTCCTGCCCAGCTCAATAAACTTCATTGGAGACTTTATAGTTGTGGTTTATCTCCTTGGCTTGGCAACTTTGAGCTTTGTCATCGGAGCGTTTTCCTCAGGAAATTCCTATGCCCAGATAGGTTCAAACAGGGAGGTTTCCCTCTTTATGAGTGAAGAACTGCTCTTAGCTTTCATCGTAGGTACGATAGCTGTAATAGGCAAAAGTTTGAGTTTTGATCAGCTGTTTCCGTTACCTTTGAGGGTTTCATCAGCTCTTGCGTTAATTCTGCTTTTCCTTGTGATATACGTTGCAAGTGCCAGATTGCCCTTTGATATTGCCGAAGCTGAGCCTGAAATAATTGAGGGTCCTCTAATCGAATACAGCGGAAAACATCTTGGTTTACTTGAGTATTCGATATTCCTGAAGCGCCTTCTCCTTTACAGCTTGCTTTTGAACTTCATCATTCCGGTTCAAAATCCAACAAGACTCATTGGTTATCTCATTGGCATAGTAGTCCTTTCAGTGATTTATTCAACATTCGAAGCTTACTATGGAAGATTCAGGATTGACCAAGCTGTCAAGCTGATGAAGAAGCTTTCTGCTGTGGCTTTAGTTGTGTGGATTATAGCCGTGGTGGGGTGGTGACTGTGATACTTGAAATTCTGAAAGGGAACGATGCTAAAATCCTCAGGCATGATGAAAAAGTAATCTTGGCTTTGGTTCCAAATGATAAGCTTAGAACCACTGCAGAGTTGCTTTTCAAAGCGGGCTGTTATTATGCAACTGGAGTTGGCGTTGACGAGCGCTTATTGGGAGTAGGCTTTTCAATGTATCATATCTTCAACTGTGAGTCTGAAAAGAGATATGTAATTCTCAAAGCAGTTGCAAATAATTCCAAGATACCCTCAATAACTCCGATCATAAGCGGTGCAAACTGGGCTGAGAGAGAAGCAATGGATATGGTTGGAATTTTCTTTGATGAACATCCAGAACCGCTGAGGCTTATTCTGCCCGATGATTGGCCTGAAGGCGTGCATCCATTAAGAAAAGAATTCCATTATAATGAAAGGCCTCCAAGGATTGAGTTTAAGCCTCCAAAAAAGGAGAAAAAGCCGGGAGTTATGGAAGTTCCAGTTGGGCCTTATCATCCAACGCTTCACGAGCCGGAAGTTTTTGAGCTCCATGTTAAAGGTGAGGAAATAGTTGGAGCAGTCTACAGAGGATTTCACGTCCACAGAGGTCTGGAAAAATTAGCAGAGGAAAGGATGACAATAAATCAGATTCCATTCTTAGCTGAGAGAATCTGCGGAATCTGTGGTTACACCCACAAC
>JALTMZ010000156.1 GCA_027001105.1 Thermococcus sp. | reverse complement strand
TCCTTGGCTCCTTGAGGTTTGCAAGGATTTGAGATGTTAGATCGGGCTTTATTACATAGAATTCATTGTTGTAGGCAAATTTTGTCCCTTTCCTAAGCTGTCCACTGAACTCTTCTATTGTCGGCAAAAATATCTCTCTATAGCCCCAAAGCTCAAATGTTCGCCTTAAATACTTTGTAATATCTGCTAACCTCTCTGATTCGGAAAATAAATCCTTCTTCAAGAGAATCCCCCCAAAAAGTTCTCGATGAAAATTTCCTCTGAATATAGAATACTTAAGATAAGCACATCAGAACAGTCAATGATGATGGCAGTAGCTCACCAGAAGAGCGATTGAAAATCCAACCTCTCCTCCAGTACTTATGCTTCTTTTGCTGTTTACTCTCCACTCTTTCATTTTTAAACACCTCAACCTCCAATGTTCCGTGCCCTATATAAGTTTAACCTTTGAAAGTTTGCCAATATGACAAAAATTTGCGAAAAATATTAGGTCTAAAGGGAAGCCAGCTCAAAAATAAGCTCAGCTTTGGCACAGTATTTTTTCAATCTTTCTTTAACTTCTACATGCTTTCCAAGAACGGGCCAGAGGATTGAATCTATGTGAAGAGGTGGGATACCAACCTCTTCTGCAATCCTTGACCAGAAGCTTGTGGGTAGCTCGTTCGTGAATTTCTTTGTATAGGCATTTATTCTCACATCATTTGGAATTTCAATTTCCATTGGGTAGGGAATGAACTCTTTAAATGCTATCCTGCCTGCATAGCCAAACATCTTCACAGCAAAGACTATTGTTTTGGCATTTCGTTTAGAATTCAGCACTTTTGCAAGGTCGTTCCTTAGAGATGTCATTGAATAATAGTAATTCTTGAGATCTTCAAGTTTAAGCTTAATTAAAAAAGGCTCAAGCTTTTCAAGCCTTTTAATTTTTGCAGCTGCTAGCCTTCTGTTAGTTTTTGACCCTGTTAAAAACCTTGAATATGCATTAACAAGCCCCCTTTCTGGAGGATTCAATGAGAAATGCTCTGCAAATTCCCACCACCACTCCTCCCCAGTGGCAGTCAGCTGATAGCTGACTATTGCGTTGGCAATTACGAGCTTTATGAACAGCTCATCGTTTTTGAGATTTTTATAAAGATGCTCCAGAGCTGAAAACTGCAGATCAACTTTCTCTTCGATAGTTCTGGCACATTCTATGCCCAGCTCTTTAAGGATTTCCTTTAATCTCTCGATTTTTGGCTTGTTCTCCTTGTGTTTGACTGTGATGAAGCGGTCGAGGGTCATCTTTATCCCTTCGCCACGCTGTTTATCAGCCTCAGCAGATAGGCATTTTCCATCACAATTTCTGCTCCTTTGTTCCTTGGAGTTCCAAGCTCTATCGTGGCTTTGATGCCGTGGTCCTTTAGAAAGTCATGTAGCTTTGCCTTCAGCATGGAATATTCGCTCTTCCATATTAGCCCATAAACAGTTGGACCCCACGAGCTCTGCCCGTATCCATAAGTGTTCTCCCTCAAAAACTCCATGATTAGCTTGACATCTTCCCTGAATTCGCCTCCCTGGTAATCCTCAAAATGCTTTCCAACTAAGGTTTGAATTTCACTCAAATGTCTTCCAAAGGTTCCAATATCCTTTTCTTTTAGAGCTGGTAGAAGTCCAAGCAGAATTCTGTGGCTTATTTCTTTTGCAATTTCGGGTTTGCCTCTAATGTTTGCCATTATAGGCTTTTCCTCCTCTTCGTTAAATCCTCTCTTAACTTGAGGAATCACCAAAAGAAAAGCCCAGTTCTCAGGAAACTCCTCTCTGAGGATCAGAGGTGGTATTCCTTCCTTAACTCCTCCATCAATAACAAAGCCGCCGTATTTAAAGGTGTAAATCCCAGCACCGCTGTTTTTTCCTCTTCCAAAAATTTCAGCCAGCTCTTCAATTTCAGCATTTATGTTGTTCAGCTTTGCTATTCCTACACCAACAGCTAAAGAGAGCTGAGTTGTTGATCCTAAGCCGATATGTCTTGGGATTGCCTTTCTAACTTCAACAAGATAGTTGAAGCCCGTGTTAAAATGTTTGTTCATCCTTCCAATGATGAATTTAATCGTTTCTTTGTCTTCTCCTTCAGCCCTAATTTCAAGTTTTTCATGGGGCATGAGCTTTATTTCGTAACCTTCTTCAAGGGCAACACCTAAGCTTCCAAATCTCCTTCCCCAAGAACCAGAGGGGTCAATTAGACCTAAATGCAGTCTCCTTGGAGTTTTGATTATCATGAACACCACCATATTGGATTCGAGAGCTGCCTTTTTAATTCATTTGCCATTGCATGACAAAAATGATTTAACAATGAAAGTCAAAATGCAGTTTGGTGAAGGATTATGCCGTTTATTAACGTAGATGGAATTAAGATCCATTTCTATGACTCGGGAAAGGCAATGGAGGATAATTTGCCAACTCTCCTATTTCTTCATGGCTCTCCAGGCCAGATTAGCAACTGGAAACATATTCTACCGTGTTTTGAAGGGAATTATAGAGTTGTTGCAGTGGATTTGAGAGGGTATGGAAAATCGGATAAGCCATTAAATGTTGCACTTGAGGATTACATCAAGGATATTGATGCAATAAGATCTGAACTCGGACTTGAAAACATTGTTCTAATTGGACACAGCTTTGGGGCAATGATAGCAATCGAATATGCTGCTCGGAGGCATGTTAATGGGATTGTGTTGATAGGCCCAGTTGCGTATTTAAAAACGGATGCTATTGACAAGATTATAATGCATTTGCCCCCTGCCATTTGGAAACCGATTCTCTTCAAAAGCAATCCCCTCACAAGGCGGATGTATAGGAAGATGTTTTTCAGTCCATCAACGCCAGATGAAGTATTCTTGGAATTCATGAGGGACAATAAGGAATACATAGAATCCTTGCCTCCACAAAGCTTCAGATATTTAATTTATCTGGCAGGGTATAATGCCAAACCTTCTGGGGAGAAAGTAAAAGTTCCTACTTTGATAATAGTTGGAGAAGATGATGTTGTGACACCGCCTGAACACGCAAAGCTGATACATGAGTGGATTGAAAATTCAAAGCTTGTAATTATACCGAAAGCTGGACATTTGGTACTCTATGAAAAGCCTGAAGAAATATGCAGGCTGATTAAGGAGTTTATCAAAGGGGCAGATCAGGGAGGTGAACAAAAATGAAGTTTGCTGGTATTAATCTTGAGGAACCAAAAATTATGGGTGTTATCAACGTTTCCCCGGAAAGCTTTTACAAGGAAAGTGTCAAGCAGAGTGAAGATGAGCTGATTAGAACAGCTTTAAAAATGATTGAGGATGGAGCCTCTTTTATTGATATTGGGGCAAAATCTACAGCTCCTTATTTAGAAACTCAAATTCCAGTTGAAGAGGAAATTAGAAGGGCAGTCTGGGCAATCTCAACACTGAGGGATCATGTTGATGTTCCAATCAGCATAGATACAACAAATGCAAAGGTTGCTGAGGAAGCAATAAAAGCTGGAGCAGATATCATCAACGACATTTCTGGGCTTAAGCGAGATCCAAAAATGGTTAGGGTTGCAAAGGAATATGGCGTTCCCATAATAATCTGCGCCCATGGAGAAGTTGGGGACTTCATGGAGCCTGTTCACACTGTAATTAACTTTCTCC
>JALTMZ010000155.1:1135-3686 GCA_027001105.1 Thermococcus sp. | reverse complement strand
CCGTTATCCATCTGCTCTTCAAAAATTCTAAGTGCAGCTTTCCAAAAATAGTATTTAACACGCCGCTTGAGGGATCATACATCCATGCCCACAGAGTTGCTGTGACTACAAATGACAAGGCAAACGGTAGGGCGTAAATTGTTCTGAATCCGCTCTCAAATCTGATTCTTCTGTCAAGCATTATCGCAAGGAGAAGACCCATTAAAATTGAACCCGGCACAAAGAGAAGCAGGAGAAGAACGTTATTTTTCAGGGAAGTCCAGAAAACAGGATCGTGAAATAGCTGTTTATACTGAAGTAAACCCACAAACCTATAAGACGGCAGCAAACCTCTCCAATCAGTAAAAGAGATGTAGATATTCCACAAAACAGCCATATATACAAAAACTCCTACAAGAATCAATGCCGGAGACAAAAATAAAAGGATGTAAGGAAGGTCGGGAGATTTCCTCATTAAGTCCCCTCCATTCAGCTGAGCTTCCATTCTTTTATCTTGTTTGGAATCAGGTCCTTCTTCATGGCATTGATTATTTCTGTCATTGCTTTGTTCACATCCTTGCTTGTTGCAAGTTCAGAAATTATGTCGTTGAGATCAGCTGCAAATGCTTCTGGAACTGCACTTCCGTGAGCAATGCTCGGGATCATCTTTGTGTCTGGTGACTTAAGCTCCTTCATGAAAGCTTTTTGTATTGGGTCATATGGATCAGCAGGAGCATCCATTCTTGGTGGTATTGATCCCTTTATTGGGTTGAACGTGTTCTGAGCTTCAACTGTTCCTATAAAGCTGAGCCACTTCTTAGCGGCGTCTGGATGAGCAGCTTTTGCCGGCAGGACAAATGTGTCTATAACAAGGTCATAGACTCCAGCGGGTATTGGAATTGCCCCATAATCAACATCGGGCTTCCAGCCTTTTGCTTTGAAGTAACCGTTTGCCCAATCACCCATTAGAGTCATGGCAGCTTCTCCCTTGTAAACCATTGCACATGCTTCATCCCATGTTTTCGCAGCATGATCCGGGTTTGAATATTCAATGTATTTCACAAAGTACTCAAGAACCTTCTTGAGAGTTGGATCGTTGTCGCTTATCTCACCGTTTATGAACTTCTGGTAGTAGTCAATTCCTCCCACTGCAACAAGCATGACTTCAAAGACCTGAGTCGCTGGCCACTTGTTTCTGTCACCGAGTGCAAATGGTGTAACACCGTTTTCTTTGAGTTTCTCAGCAACGGCAAAGAGATCGTCGATAGTTTTTATGCTTGCAGGGTCGATTCCATATTTTTCAAATATCTTTTTGTTGTACCAGATGACATTGGCCCTGTGAACGTTGATAGGAACAGCATAATAGTGGTTGTTGAAGATCACCATCTGCTCAATGACATCTGGATAATTCTTCTTCATGTCATCTGTCCAAATGTCATCAATTGGAGAAAGCTGGTCAGCTTTAATGTATCTCGCCATTTCGTAACCTGCGTGAACCTGGAATGTGTCAGGAGGCTTCCCAGCCAGCATTAAAGACTGGAGGATCATTTTCATGTTAACTCCAGCTCCACCGCTCACAGGGTTGGCTTTTATTTCGATGTTTGGATATTTTTCTTGGAACTTTTTAGCAAGAGCATCAAAAGCTTCTTTCTCACCACCAGCAGTCCACCAGTGGTAAATTTCAAGAACTTCTTTTTGTGCCTGAGTTGCAGTGGGGGTTGTCTCCTTTTGAGAGATACACCCAGAAACTACTGCGGCTGCTAAAATTCCGATTATTAAATATACAAATAGCTGCCTTCTTTTGGACATAGAGAACCCCCCATAGAGGGATTTCATGGGATTTTACGAAACTCAGCTTTAAATATTTATCGGTGATAGATTAAAGAGCTTTTGGTGTAAAAACCTGGGCTTTTATGTTTTTGATTTTATTTCAATATGTGTCACTTATGTCCCTTATTATATGTGAACCAATATCTGGAAGTTTACAAATGGTACGGTTTCTATTTAGTCAAAGTACTTACCACACCACACTTAACAACTCTCCACCATAGAACAGCCACAGAAGAATTGCGGTGCTCATTGGAACCGTAAACTCATCCCAAGCAGAGTAAATCGGTAAACTCTCCATAAATGTAGCAACTGAGGCAACGAATGCCAAGAGTCCAAGCCCATAAGAAGCCCCAATCACTTTGTGGGCAGCTATCAACGCAAAGATTGAGACAACAAACATCGTTAAGCTGCCGATTACTGTTTTATTTTTGTTCCATGGAATCTTAGCTCCACCGACTGCCTGCCCAACAATGGCGTTGAAGCAGTCGCCAAACGTGGAGACCCAAAGAGCCGCCAAAGCTATAAGCTTTGGAAAAACCGTGCATATCATTCCCATAGTCACCCAAAAGAGGAAGCTTCCCATATAATGACTCCCTTCGAGCTCATCTTCTCTCGCCATCTGCCTATATGAGATGTCAGCAATCGGAACCTTAATTTTCCAACCCTTCCTCAGCTTGAGATGCTGCAGGGTGTAGATGAATGCCAAGAACCAGACAACGAAAAGGGTGACATAATTTGGTGT
>JALTMZ010000155.1:0-1125 GCA_027001105.1 Thermococcus sp. | reverse complement strand
TCGGTGCTCCCAAGATGCCAGGGGAAATATGCCAAAGCTTTCTAACTAATTCTCTTCTACTAATTCTGTTTTCAATTTTACTGAAAACCTTTGATTTAAATTTCAGCGGCATAAATCTCGCTTCCATAATGAATATTTAGGAAAAAGGCAATATTTAAAGTTTTCTGCAAATGTTTATGAAACTTTCGACAATTGTCAATCTTTCCAAGTTTTTCTCTTCTCATTTATTGGAGCAATGACATTCTCGTAAAACTCCCTAAGCTTTCTCGTATGCTCCTCAACCCATTCTCCGCTAACTTTCCTCCTTGCAACCCCCTCTTTCATAGCCTGCTCTGCGACAGCCCTCGCTTCTCTCGGATAAACTTCTGGATTTAAGGGAGATGGAATTATGTACTCCTCGCTGAGCTCTTCATCGCTTACAGCACTTGCAATTGCCTTTGCCGCCTCAATTATCATAGTATCAGTTATCGTCTTTGCCCTAACATCCAAAGCTCCTCTGAAAATTCCCGGGAAGCCAAGAACGTTGTTAATCTGGTTGGGATAGTCACTTCTTCCAGTTGCAACTATTTTAGCTCCAGCTTTTTTAGCTTCATCAGGAAGAATTTCAGGCACTGGATTAGCCAATGGGAATACCATGGCATCATCGTTCATTTTTGCAATCCATTCGGGCTTTATGACCCCTGGACCAGGCTTTGTGAAGGAAATCAGAACATCAGCTCCATTTACGGCTTCCTCTGGCCCTCCACTAATTCCTTCAGCATTTGTTCTGCTCAAAAGCCAACCCCTATAAGGGAACAATTTTTCCAAATGCATGTCGCTTGTTAAGACAGTTGGCTTACCATCAACGAGCTCAACTACTCTAACATTTTCCGGCTTTACTCCAGCTCTTGTTAGAATTCTCAAAGTTGCAAAGCCTGCAGCACCAGCACCAAATAAAGCTATTGTAATTTCATTAAGTCTCTTCCCAACTACTTTCAGGGCATTTAAAAGTCCAGCTAGGACAACAGCTGCCGTACCTTGTTGATCGTCGTGAAAGACTGGAATGTCAAGCTCTTCCCTAAGCCGTTCAAGAATGTAAAAGCACTTTGGTGAAGCTATATCCTCAAGGTTTATGCCTCCAAAAGT
>JALTMZ010000154.1 GCA_027001105.1 Thermococcus sp. | reverse complement strand
ATATCATCCAGAATATCCTTGCAGTGTTTTTTATATGGGGCGTTAGTTTTTCGAGCTGCGGCCCTGGTGCTTCAAGGCTCATAAGCTCTGAACCACCAACACTTAGCCTCGGAAGTATTGCTATCGCCAGAACCACTATTCCCATTCCGCCGAGCCATTGTGTCAGCTGACGCCAGAACAGAATTGCCCTTGAATGAATTGAAAAATCCGCCATAACTGTTGCTCCTGTTGTTGTAAATCCACTCATACTTTCAAATAAAGCATTGAGTGGATTGGCTATTGCACCCTTTCCAGCAATGATATAAGGTAAAGCCCCTAAAATTGCCACACTTAGCCATGCCAAGGAAACAAGAAGAAAAGCTTCCCGAATTCCTATTTCCTCTCCGGCTCCAAGAGAGCGAAGAAAGCCTCCAATAATCAGACTCATTACCATCGGAATCAAAAATGGTGAGATGGGAGTTTTATAATAAAGAGCAACTGTTAAAGGTGCAAGAAATGAAATGCTAAAGAGGAGCATTATCTCCCCAAGAAGTGCCAATGTTTCCTTTAACTTCACAGGATCATGCCTCCTCCTTCGGTAATTACAGTGACAATATCACCCTTTCTGATCTTCATTTTTGGTGTGGGGGGTATGAGTCTTCCCTCTCTGAAAAGAGGTCCGGGTATTCCGGAAAGGCTCTCTAAGAGAGTTCCCTCAAGGAACTCCCCGCTGAGAGCATACACTTGGAACTCGGGTCTTGTTACAACTCCAAGGACTGCTTTTCCTCTAACTGCTGCTGTTATTTTTCCAGCGGTTTCGAGCTCTGGGCTGAAAGAAATAGCACCAATCTTTTCGAACAAGGGTATATGCGAGCTCCGGTGAACCATTGAAAAAACCCTATCTATGCCTTTTTCTTTTGCAAGTGCTGATGCAAAGAAGCACTTATAGTCTTGATCGAAAGCCACTACTGCAATGTCAGCCTCACTGAGATTCTCTTCAGACCACAAAAAGTCGCTGAAGGGATTTCCGGCAATAACTGTAACCCCATCAAGCTCATCTGCAATTTCATTTGCTTTTTTGAAATCATCTTCTACAAGTTTAACTTCTTTTCCTTTTGCTGAGAGCATTTTTGCCACGATTATCCCAGTTTCCCCCGCTCCCAGTATTAAAACTTTTTTGGTTTTTGATTTTTTAAATGACCGTTCTATCATATCCTTCGTGGCTATAATGATACTTCTATTGTCAATTTTAAATGACCAAGGAGTTTTGATATTCGAGGAGCTCATCCCTACATAGATGTCTCCATGCAGCTTTCTAAAGAATGTCAATTGGGGATACTCCATGACTCGGACTATACCTTCGGCTACAAGGGGGGCAGCACAGACCATTAAGTCCACACCAAGAGTTCTTCTCCCATGGCCCCAGACTTTTAGATACTCTATCCTTTTCACTCTTGCTATTGTGAAAGGACTTCCCAAGGTTTTTGAAAGAGAACACACAATTATGTTTGTTTGATCATTGTCAGTTGTTGCAATTACGTAATCGGCATTTTCAACTTCCGCTCTCTTCAGGGTCTCTGGAAGGGTTGCATCCCCAGGTATGGCAAACACATCGAGAGCATATGAAATTTCATCAAGAATTCGCGGATTTCTATCGACAACAGTTACTTCATGCTTCATTGAGAGCCACTTTGCGATTAAAAATCCTGTTCTTCCGGCACCAACCACGATGACCTTCAATAATTCCACCTTACTGATTAATTTGAGATCATCTCCTAAAAAGTTAATCCCTAATTACAGAGCATCAGTCATTCCAGTCTGGATATGAATTGTATGCCTCTTTTGGGTTGAATTTTCCTAAATTGTTGGGATTAAATTGTGATTTATCTTTTTAGTCCTTTCATGAAGTTGAGAGTATCTGGAAAATAATATAAATAGCTTATTCCTTCCATTGTAAAGAACAACCTAAAAATATTTGGGGGCAAAGGAATGAAAAAGCTGGGAGTTTTGTTGGTTGGAATACTTGTGGTTGGTTTAGTTGCTGGCTGTATTGGTGGTAAATCCACTTCTACAACCTCAACAACTGCCCAAACTTCAACAACTCAGCCTCAGACAATAACCTCTTCAACAACATCTAGCATCACAAATATACCAACAACCACGACTTCATCTCTCTCAGAAACAATAACCCAAACTAAAACACAAATAAAACCGAAGGTTTATTCTCGTGAAGAGCTGTTAAAGAACTTAAGGAAAATTAAACAGTTTACATATCTTGAAAACGTAAGCGTAACTCTTGACGTCAAAATTAAGCAGGAAAACCTCACGTTTAACGCTGGTGAGGTAAGTATAACTTCAAAGAAGGTAGGTTATGTGGATATGATAAATAAGGAAGCTGACATAAACACGACTACAACAACTTTTCCTGGTGGTGTAACGACATTTACAAGGGAGATCATTAAGGATGGAGAGGTTTATTTGTACTCAAGTGGAGTATGGAAAAAGCTCACAAATGAGAGTTTTATACTTCCCCCCGAGGCTGTCTTAAACTTAACCTGGGAATACAACGCAGTGAGTTTTGTTGAAAAATATCTTCAAAAAGAGCCATTTAATAAAACCATTGAGAACGGCACTCAGATCTTTTATTACAATGTAACAACAGAGGACTTAACCCAACTGGCGAGGTTTTTCATTGGCTTCAAAGATACAAACGTAACATTTAACGTCAGTAAGGGGATTCTGGAGGTTAAATTTAGAGATGGACAGCTCATTGGTGGGAGAATAGCATACAATATGGAAATTAAAATCTTAACAAAAGACCCTCAGGGAAGAACAGTCGAAGTTATTGAAACTGGTAGGGAGTATGAAGAATTTGTTGTTAAAGACATTAACGTGAAGAAGAGTGTGAGAAAGCCTGTATCCTATAGGGCTTAATCTAAGTCGAGAACTTCAAAGCTTCCATGTGCCAAATCAACTATTAACAACTTGTTTGCCAAAGGCTCCCCATAGCCCGTAATCAGCTTAATGACTTCAGCCGCTTGAATTGTCCCGACGACTCCAGCAGTTGCTCCCAAAATTGGGAACTTTTCTTCTTTCTTTGGCGGCTTTGGGAATATCTCCCTCAGACATTTTGTCTTTCCGGGGATTATGGTTGTAACTTGTCCGAACATTCCTTCAACTGCCCCATGAACCAACGGAATTCCCCTCTTATGGGCAAACTCATCCAAAAGATACCTTGTTTCAAAATTGTCCAAACAATCAACTATAACGTCTACATCTGCTAAAATCTCTTCAATATTCTCTTTTGTTAATCTTCCTACAAATGTCTCTATTTTTATCTCAGAATTAAATCTTTGGAGCTTCCATTTGGCTGAGAGGGGCTTGGGATTTTTGTCTATGTCCTCTTCCCAGTGAAGTATCTGCCTGTTTAAGTTGCTCAGCTCTGGTGTTTGCTCATCAATTAAGAGTAAAGTCCCAACTCCTGCAGCCGCCAAATAATAAGCAACTGGACTTCCAAGCCCTCCAACCCCAACGACAGCTACTTTAGCCTTTTTGAGCTTTTCTTGGCCATCTACTCCAAAAATTCTGATTTGTCTATCATACCTCTCAAGTTCTTTCTCAGTTAGCATCTCAACCACCGCTCGCCGGTGGGAAGAGAGCGACAACATCTCCATCTTTTAGTTCCTCATCAAAGCTTACATAGCTCCCATTCCTTGATAT
>JALTMZ010000153.1 GCA_027001105.1 Thermococcus sp. | reverse complement strand
TAAGTTAGATCTGTTATCTGCCATGTGTACTCAACTAGTTGCGGCAGCAAACCTAACCATTCGGGCCAACTGCATGAAAATCCGCACAGACCAAATATGCGAATGGATGGATGAATGAATAGCTTCATTCTCAGAAGCACTACCGTATTTTGTAGTTTATTTGCCAACCAGAATTCAAGAAATGAGATACTTACCTGTTGTGCTCCTGATTTTTCTGGCCAATGGTATTCATGCACAATCCTTTGAAGGAACTTTAACCTATACAATGGATTTTACCGTGGCAGAACAAATGGCCAAAATGGGCATGACCAAGGAGATATTACTTGATAAGATGAAGCAAGAGGGCTCTTGGTCTGATACAGTTCTGATCACCTACAGACAAGGGAATTATTACACGCTTATGAATGGTGATCCCAGATCGTGGTCGGTATATACGAGTGAAACAAACAAGATCCATACATTTCAAGAAGGCGAAGCTTCTGACATCTGTACGGTTACAGATGCTTCCATCGATCTCGAATTTCAAATGACGGGCAAGAAACCCACTATCCAAAAACTTGATACAACGGTTGTTATTGACGGGATTCCATGCAGCGTTGTCAGAGTAAAGTGGAACATGGGATTCCATGATTACATCTACAACCCCAAAGACCTGAAAGTCGATCCAACACTTTTCAAAGGACATATTTTCAAGACCAAACCCTTACAACAGAGAGAGCACGATAACAAGGGAAGAGTTTTTGGAATGGACAAAAAGTGTTTGGACTTTTCCACCAGCTCAAGCTAAGAAGATTGGTCATCCAGCACCGTTTCCTGTAGAGCTTCCCCTGAGACTGATAAAACTCTACACATTTAAAGGAGAAGTTGTTCTTGATCCCTTTATGGGTAGCGGAACAACAGCAATCGCGGCATTAATGACTGAGCGGCATTTTGTTGGTTATGAGATAAATCCAAAATACGTGGAGCTTGCTAATAGGCGGATTGAAGAATTTAAGAAGGAACTCGAGGCTAAGAAAAAGCAGAAGACATTAATGGATGTTATGAATCAGAGTTGACTGAGCAATTCTTTCAGCATTCTCAAGTATTTCCCAGTTTCTTCAGCTCCTTTCTCTGTTATTTCAACAGCAGTCCTTGGTCTGTCTGCAAAGACTTTTGTAAGCTTTACATAACCTGCTTTCTCCAATGTCTTTAGATGAGAGTCCAAGTTGCCGGGAGTTACATCCAAAACTTTTTGTAGTTCCTTAAACAGAACCTTCCCTCTTGGCAGGAGATAGAGCATGATACCTAACCTAAGGGGATTTCCAAGCACATGGTTTTTCACCAGCTCCCGTAGTTCCATGGGATCACCCTAAACTCTTAAATGCTGAGTAGATGTATGCTAAAACTGTTAGTCCGAATGCAAATGCTACAGTGAATCCTGCGTAAACCATTGCAGCCTTGGCAACTTTTGGAATCAGTGGAATAATTAGTGCTGGAATTAAAAACGCTGGAATCATCTCCTTCTCTAAGCTTTTTTCGAAGTACCAGAATGCTAGGAACATTCCAAAGACTGACCAGCTTATGAAGATTGAGTATCCAATCCCCAATGCTACTAGAGGTTCAAACGTTCCTGAAAGATACCTTGGTATGATGATCCACCCAAGTATTGTCCCTGAGATCCATGAAAATGCTATTGCCCATCCAAACTCTGAAAAGCTTACTGTTTTTCTGCCTGCACTCAAATGTAGCTTTATTAGCCGTTTCCAAATTATCTTCGTAAAGTATGCAAACACTATGAATGCTGAAATCCAGTATATGGCTGTTAGTTGCCATGGAACTGTTTTTAGGGGTCCAATTAGTACGTAATAGAGTGTCACTATCACAATCCAGACCTGAAACTGCATTGCTGCGTATATCTTCTCTGCGGCAATGAGTTTTTCCTCAACTCTCTCCAACACAGCTTTCAGCTCTTCCATGGCTCTCACCGATACTAAATATAACTTTGAGGTATTTAACCCAATAAGAGTTTCTGAAATTCAGAACAAAAACGAAAGTCTTATCTAAACTTCTTTAGAATTTATAGAATGGTGGAAGCATGGATGTCAGGCTTCTATTAGCGGTAATCTTAGTTTTTGATATTGGGTCTGGTGTTAGAAAGCTTGTTGAGAAGCTTATTGGAGATGTGGACGATTTTGAAGTGGTGATGTTTAGCGTAGGGGTGAGTTTAACTCTATTTTGGATTGTCTCAAAAATCTTCCTAAAAGAGGAATTTATACCGTTCGGGTTGGCTCTCTTTTCCTTAGTATTGGGAACTGCCATGCTGATTGACAAACTGTTTTTATCAAAAACCTTAAGCTCTCGAGAGTTTAAATTAGGATGATGAAAATTGAAGAACTTTATCAAAAAGAAGGCAACAAAATTAGATGCCTTGTTTGTGAGAGGCAGTGTTTGATTGCTGAGGGAAAACGGGGAGTGTGCAAGAACTATGCTAACTTGAATGGCAAATTGATACACATCGGTTACGGAAAGCTGAGCGCAGTTGAGAGCAGACCAATTGAAATAAAGCCTTTTTTCCATTACTACCCGAACAGCACGGCTTTGACTTTTTCTGGATTCGGTTGCAACTTCTACTGTCCTTGGTGTCAGAACTATCATCTGAGCTTCTCTGAACCTCCTCAGGAATTAAGGGTAATTCCTCCACAAGAACTTGTAAAATTGGCTTTGAAAGCTGGTGATGAGGGGTTGTGTGCAAGCTTCAATGAGCCGGCAACGCTTTACACCTACCTCCTGGATGTTTTTGAGCTTGGGAGGCAAAGGGGGCTTTACGGTTGCCTTGTCACAAATGGTTATTTCACGATTAAAGCTTTAGAAAGGCTAATTGAAAGCGGTGTTTCTGGCTTCAGCATTGACATCAAGGGCTGCCCGGAGATGAAAGTTCTTACAACGATTGACCACAGGAAGGTGTTCAGAAATGCCAAAAGAGCCTTGGATTTGAATGCCCACGTTGAGATGGTTTACCTCGTTGTTACGAATGCCAATGATTTTGAAGAATGCTATAACTGGATTTTTAAGATGCACTCCGAAATGCTTGGGGGCAATGTTCCTCTCCACATAAACCGCTATTATCCGATGAACTACTGGAGAGAAGAGCCAACTTCTGTTAGAACACTTTTAGCCCTCAAAGAAATCGCTCAAAAAGAGTACAACCTCAACTACGTTTACATTGGCAACATTGGCTCGATAAAGCATGAGACAACATACTGTCCAAAATGTGGCAAAAAGCTCATCGTTCGCTCTGCATATAGGGTTGTTGAATGGAATTTGACAAAAGATAACAGATGTCCAAGATGTGGAGAGAAAATTCCGATTTATGGAAAGCCTAACATAAGCTTTTGAATGTTTTGCCTCTCATCACAGATCAGCTAACAGCTCTTTCCTCATCGGCTTTGTTCTACTTTAAATGTTAAACCAAGCTCCTTAGCCTTTTTCTGCACCTGCAGTTTGAACTGACATGCCTTGCATATTTCTCCAGTTGTCGGCTGTCCGCAAATCTTGCAGCGGTTCAGCTTTCTCTTCGCATAGTGCTTTGCTAAAATTGGGAAGAGCTTATCGTAGCTTCTCAAAATTTGATATTTTGTTCCTGGATGTTTCTCCTCCATCTCATTCAACCAGTCTCTTATTTCCGCTCTAAATGCTTCAACAGCATATGGACATTCGCTGAAATCAACCTCAATGTTATTT
>JALTMZ010000152.1 GCA_027001105.1 Thermococcus sp. | reverse complement strand
ACGTTTGAGTGTTTAGACAACAAGCTTAGAGTGGAAGCAAGCTGGTCGGGATTTGGGGAATTCATGATGGGCAAGAACCTTGAAATATTTGCAAACGGTATAGCTGACTCTATTAAAAACTTTTGCCAGAGCCAAGCAAGAGTTTATGAAAAATGCGAGATATGTAAAATTGGAGAAAAAATCAAAGCTCATGTCAAAGATTTAATACCTTCAACTTTACCCTCCCTCCTGACGAGGCTGTACTTATCAAGCGGTAGTACCCATATTGAAATTGAAGGAAAAGCGTTAGATAAGAAAGATACATTTAGGGCATATATAAAAGATGGGAAGCTGGTTCACTTTACATTCTCTTCAGAAGAGGGTGCAATTGCTCTTGATATGAGCATTGATCTAAAAGAGCTTGAAAAGGAAAGAGAGGTCTTTGAGGATATTCCCCTTTCAGGCGAATTTGAAATTACAGCGTTTCCCTCAGATTTCAAGCTTCCTAAGGCTTAATAGACTCAAGAGAGCGAAGAGTGAAGATGCTCCAAAGTTTGCTGTAAATCCGCCAGCATAAACTAAAAATCCACTTAAAAAGCTTCCTATTATGTATCCGAGTGAGTTGATTAAGTTAAATGTCCCCATTGCTGTTCCTTTTTCTCTTTCGCCAGCAAGTTTTCCAACAATTGAGGTTGAGGAGATGCTTATGAATGACCATGAATAACCAGCAAGGAAGTATGAAAGAAATGCTAATGGAAGGAGATACGGGAGTATAAATGTCCCTATGAGGATGGTCGCAATCCCAATCAGCCTCAAGGCTATACCTTCCTTTAAAACCTTCATCTTGTCTCTGTTTTCAAGCATCAATCCAATCTTTAAGTACATAAAGGCTGAAACTGAAGAGTTGAGTATTGCAGCCAAATAAATATATCTTCTCTCAAAACCATTTTCTGCCAACAATACTGGAAACTGTGAGAAATACATCCCGACAGATATCCAGAATAAGAATGATGCAAAGTAAAACTTCCCAAATTTTGGTTTTCTGAGATTTATATGTAGCATGAATGTTGGCACATAGCGTATTTTTTCAACTACATAGTTGCTGAAAATTCTGATGCTCTTTCTATTCACATAAATCGGAATCTCCCTAATTGTTTTGGCTCCCCAGATGAGTGATGGAATATTGAGGAGGGCAAAGAGTAGCAAGAGCTGCCTTATTGTGAGGTATTGAGATAAGACGAATCCCAGACCAAGACCAAAAACCCATGCCCAGCCGCTTATTTCATTGAATTTTCCTATCCCATAATCCCAGCTGTGCTTTCTAACACTTCTGAGAACGAGGACGATTGGAACGGAAAGTGTTGAGGCTAAGAAAAAGGAGTAAACGGCATTGAGTATGATGAATTCAGCTGGGCTGTTTGCAAATGAGAGGGCTGTTAGGAATATGCTCACACTGAAGAATCCAAACAGAATGAATATCTTCCTCCTCAAAGTTCTATCGCTCAGCTTCCCCCAGAACAAGCTGCCAATCATTGAAGATAAGCTTGCAAGAGAGTTCATTATTCCGACCATCTGAGCATTTCCACCAAGCTGAAGGAGGTATAAAGGCATTAGGATTGAACTGCCACCGGTTGAAATCTTGAAAGGTATAAACGAATAAAACCACTTAGGAACCTTTGATATTCCATAATATCTGTGAGAGACCTTCTTTGCATGCATTGTGGCGTTTATTCTTTGACTCATTTCAAACCACCACGAGGCTGGTGAAGAGCAGGTTTTGGTTTATAAAGGTTGCTGAAAAGAAGAGGGCTTTGATGAACACTAATATTCATTTCTTGCTGGGAAATAAAGAAGAAGGAGCCTTAAAAAAGGAACTGGTCGTTTTCTTGCTGGAATTTCACATTGGATTCAACTAAAGTGCCAAAACTTTAATCAGAAGCAGTTATAAAAATTGTTGAATTAAGGACTAAAAGAGGTGGAACTATTGAAAAGTAACGTAATATGCTATACACCTATTGGTATTATTCACACTCCATTTAAAGAGCCAAGGGGAGTTCCAATACAGCCTTCTGCAGCGAGAGAAATTGAAGGGAAGGTAGAACTCTTCCCAGAATATGTCCAAGGCTTGAAAGACCTTGAGGGATTTTCACACATAATCCTAATTTACCACTTTCATCTGGCAAAACTCGGCAGTTTGTTGGTCAAGCCTTATATGGACGATGAGTATCACGGGGTCTTTGCCACCAGAGCTCCAAGTAGGCCCAATCCAATAGGTCTCTCTATAGTGAGGCTTGTCAGAGTTGAGGGAAACATACTTCACGTTAGAGATGTCGATATAGTGGATGGAACGCCTCTCTTGGATATCAAACCCTATGTCCCGGATTTCGACGTTAGAGAGGTTGAAAGAATAGGCTGGCTTGAAAACAACATTCATAAACTTTCAAAGGCGAGAGATGATGGGAGGTTTATAATAGAGTGAATAAATTGAAAATCTTCAAAAACGAAAAGGAGGCTCAATAATACCAAATTGGTGTCCTATATGGCCAGTATGCTCTTCTACCATAAATCCATCCAGGCCTTTGCCAAGGTGGAAGGTAACTAAAAGGTCCATTTCCTGGCCAGGGTCCAGTCCATCTGCCTCTACCAAACCAACCTCTTCCTCTACCTCTTCCCCATCCTCTTGGCATGAGCGTCACCTCCATTTGCTTTTGACCAAATCTAACGCAAAAATAAAAATTTCGAAGGAAAAGGTTCACCAGTTCCACCAATAAGCCCACCAGGGATAGTAGTATGGATAGTAATTCCTAAGCCATGCATAATATCCCCATGGTCCTCCAAAGAGCCACCACCAGGAACCTCTTCCAAAGAGCCATCCAGGCCTCAGCCATGGTGGAAGCCAGCTAAACGGACCGTTTCCAGGCCAGGGCTTCCACCAATACCAGCCCCAACCCCACGGCATCACCACCACCTCCAAGGAGCGTTCTTTGGGATGAAAAACGGGCAGGCGGGATCATCGGCGTGAACAGTTAGATTCCAAAATTCACATTTGCCATTCTTATAATGGATGCAATCCTTGTGCCTTGGTGGCTCTGGTATCGGTGGTCTTGCTGGCATCGGGAATGGAGGATAGTAGGCTTGTGGCTGAGGAGCGGGTGGGTAGTATGGTGGGACTTCGGGTGATTGTGGAGCTTCGCCTTTGCTTATCTTTTTAATAGCTTCCTTTATTGGGGTTCCCGGTGGAAATGTGTAAACCTTAATTCCTGCAGCTTGCAGAGCAGCCATTGCGTTTGGCCCAAGTTGAGGGGCAATCACTGCCTCAACGCCTTCCTTAATGAGCATTTGCACAACCATTGGACCCGCTCCACTGGGGACATTCATGGCTTCGTTTTGAATAGTTTTAACGTTTTTAATTTCTTTATTTTCTATATCGACGATTGTAAACACGGGTGCCCTTGCAAAAACTGCTGAAATTGTGTCTTCTAATCCTCCATCCTTTGAACTTGGTATTGCGATTCTCATGATATCACCCCTATTATGTGCATATGCAAAAAAAGCTTAAAAACTTTATTGGACAAATTTGAGTATAACCAAAGGTTGAAATGACGAAAAACCTTTAATTTGCTCAGAAAATCTAATTTCAGGCACTTTAATAAGCAAAAATAGGAGCTCTAGAAAATTAAAGAGGTCTTCAAGATTTTGATTATCAGAATCTGATTTCTCACAAATGGTTATTTTTGAGTTTATTTTGTAA
>JALTMZ010000151.1 GCA_027001105.1 Thermococcus sp. | reverse complement strand
CAACACCTATATCCCCAGCAATTCCACCAAAATTCACTTCCATTTCAGTCCACCTAATCAGAATCTACACAGTTGGGGGTTAAATAGTTTTACGTTGGTTGTTTTATAGGTACGAAATGTTTAAAGGATATAAAAGAAAAATATTTATAACTGGTGAAAGCTTTGATTTGATATACTTTATGTATCATTATAGGTGATACTTATGACTGCGCCAATGGAAAGGTTGAAAGAAAAGCTGACGAAAGAGGTGCTGTGGTTATACATTTTAAGTCTTCTAAAAGAGAGGCCAATGTACGCTTATGAGCTAAAGAGCAGAATAAGGGAAAAGTTTGGATTTGAACCGGCAACGGTCAGTTCATATGTAGTTCTGTACAAGCTTGAAAAAGATGGTTACGTCACATCAAAATGGCAAGAAAGCGAAACTGGAAAACCATCGAGAAAGTATTATGAGCTTACAGAAAAAGGCAGAAAACTTTTAGAAGAAGGAATAAACTTTATAGAAAATACCTTAGAGAAGCTCAAAAATTAACGTCCAACTCCTCCTCTTGGTTCTCTGGCTTTTGGCCTTAGTCCTTTGTATCCACATTTTCTGCACTTATCTGCCTTCCATGGATTGGTTGCTCCACATCTCATGCATATATACTTTTTAAATATTCTTGCCTCTGCTTCTGGAAACCTCGCCATGATAATCCCTCCATGATCTTGATGATGGTGCGGGGGACGGGATTCGAACCCGCGCAGCCCTCCGGCAGCGGATCTTAAGTCCGCCCCCTTTGGCCAGGCTCGGGCACCCCCGCTCATTCACTAAGATGAGAGGGTAAATTAAAAAGCTTTCGGTAAGCCTCGGAAGTGATGGCCCTCATCACCTTTCGGTGCCGGGCCTTCTCCTCATCGGCAATAATTAATTTTCCCAGAAATTTATAAACCTAAACTTCAACGCTCATCTGGTGATGGGGATGATAAGGGTTAGGGTCATTGGAAGAAAAATCGAGAAGGAGATTGAATGGCAGAAGGGCATGAGAGTTGCTGATGTTTTGAGGGCTGTTGGATTTAACACAGAGAGTGCGATAGCAAAGGTGAATGGAAAAGTCGCTTTGGAGGATGATCCAATTAAAGACGGCGATTATGTTGAGGTTATTCCGGTGGTTTCGGGAGGATAAAAAGAAGAAAAAATCAGCCGAGCCTTTCTTTCATGAATTTTTCTAAGTTGTTCATAGCCTGCTCAAGGATTTCGACTGGCGGCAGGAAGACAGCTCTGAAGTGCCACTCTCCACCTTCTCCGAATCCTGAGCCGTGAACCACTAAGATGTGAGCGTTTCTGAGAACATCAAGAACGAACTCCTTGTCGCTCTTCCACTTGCTCCTCTCTTCAATGCGTGGGAAGATGTAAAACGCTCCTTCTGGCTTTTGGGTACTCAAACCAGGAATTTCGTTCAGCCTCTTGTAGATATAGTCCCTCCTCTCTTTGAGCTTTTTCATGTATTCCTCAAGGTAATCCATTGGACCTGTGAGACCAGCAATGGCGGCTTTTTGGGCTGGTGTGTTTGGACAGAGCCTTACTCTTGCGAGCTTTCCTATTGCCTCTCTTACTTCAGCAAGCTTATCTTCCGGATCAACGAAATACATGTATCCCAATCTCCACCCTGTTGCAAAGTAAACCTTTGAGAGGCCGTTCATTACAATTACTGGAACATCTTTTGTCAATGAGCCCGGAGAAACGTGCTTCCCTTCATAGGTCATTAAATCATAAATTTCATCGCTGATAACGGGAATGTCATATTCCCCAGCTAAGTCAAGAATCTCTTTGAGTGTCTTTTTGTCATACAAAGCCCCAGTTGGGTTATTTGGATTTATAACTGCTATAGCTTTTGTTTTTTCACTTATCTTCTTCCTCATGTCATCTATGTCTGGCTGCCAGCCTTCTTCTTCAATCCCAAGGTAAGCTTTTGGAACTCCATCGTAAAACTTTACAAGGGCAACATAGGGTGGGTAGCTCGGCCCTGGAATTAAAACTTCATCTCCTGGCTCAACAAGAGCACCAAAGACGAACTGTAACGCCTCTGTAACTGCCGCTGTTACCATTACATCATCCACAGTTATATCAACGCCATTTTTCTTCTTTTCTCTTTCTACTATTGCCTTTCTGAGCTCTATGTCACCTTCACTCTCTCCATAGTAGTTGTGCCCTTCCATGATAGCTTTACAGTATGCCTCTTTCATGTGCTTTGGTGGCTGAAAGTCGAATTTAACTGGGTCGCCGATGTTGAGCTTGATTATTTTTATGCCTTGCTTTTCAAGTTCTCTGGCGGGTAGAACAACATCTCTAATCGCATATTCGATTCCCATAGCCCTTTTAGATGCATGAATCATGTCAATCACCAACAAACTGCTTTCATAATTAGTTGAGCATTCTATCATAAAAGCTTACCTCTCCCGCAGTATTAAATAATGGAAAGTAGAAAGACGATGACGGTTTTTATGTTTGCTTCAGCATTTATCAGAAGACACTTAACTTTAAAAGCCAGAGAAAATAATAGAAGTAGGCGATGACGAATAGCAAGCATGCTGAGTAATGATGACGTGAACACCCTCTGAGCCCTTTAATGGCTTTTGTTTATATCAACTTTGATCTGTTCGCCTTTCTTTTCAATGGTTATCCTGTATTTTGTTCCTCCAATGGTTATCGTCTTTATTTCTACTCTTTCAAGATCCTTTGGGAGCTGTGGATCTGCTGATATTCCCTCTGGAGTAAGTCCGAGTATGGCTGTTAAGAATGCAAAGGGGCTTGCAGCACTCCATGCCTGAGGAACATTTGCCCGTGGAATAGGGATTGGGATATCACTTTCAACTCCGCTAAAAAGTTCTGGCAACTGATAGTTCATCAAATTCGCAGCTTTCAGAAATTTATCAGCCAGAAAAGCTGCTTTTTCAGTTTCTCTAATTTTCGCTAATCCCAATGCAATAAGGGCATTATCATGTGCCCAAACGCTGCCGTTATGGTAGCTGAAAGGATTATATGCTTTTTCTTTTGAGCTTAGAGTTCTGATTCCCCACCCTGAAAACATGTCTTTTTTGAACAACCTTTCGGCAACTTCCTTTTCATGCTCTGCGATGCCTGTGAAGAGCAAGTGACCAGGATTGGAGGAAATTACTTTTGAAGGCTTGTTGTTGTCATTTAGAGCAATTGCATAAAATTTCTCTTTCTCCATCCAGAAATCCCTATTAAACTTCCTTCTTAGCTTTTTAGCTTCCTCCCTCAGGGTCGATTCTTCAAACTCTAAGATATCTGAAAGTCTCGCCATGTCCAATAGGGCTTTATACACATAACCCTGAACTTCAACTAATGCAATTGGCGGTTTTGTAGGTTCTCCGTGCTCATCTGGAACCCCTTCTTTTGAGTCTTTCCATCCTTGGTTCATTTGAACATAGGGGGAAGCCAGCGAATACCTTACATACCCATCCCCCTCTTCAAGCTTCATAAAAATCCATTCAAGTGCCTTGTTTAGGGTGTCTTTAAGTTCTTTCACTGTGTTGTAATCTTTTGTCCATCTAACGTATTCCCCTGCTAAGATCAGATACAGGGGAGTAGAATCCACTGTTCCGTAATATGGAGCAAAAGGCATTAAGCTTGCTTGAGAGAGCTCTCCAAGTCTGTATTCGTGAGGAATTTTCCCGGGTTCTTCAAGTGTTTTTTTGTCAAATTTTCTTCCTTGGAGTTTTGATAGGATTTTCAAGGTTCCTTTAGCGTATTCCGGGAAGTATGGCAGAAGGAATAAGGATGTTATTATGCTATCCCTGCCAAAGAGGCACATGAAATACGGGATTCCAGCAAAAACGGTTAGCCCGTGATTTGTCAATACTGTTAGAGAAGCCAAATCTCTCAGCGAAGTCTTGAATATGTTGTTCACCTCAATGTTGTTTGTGACAACTCTCTGCTCAAATTTGAAGTTGAAGACATTCCTGATTAGAAATGGTGCACTTTTTATGTGAATCTTAGGAGAAAATTCGACACTGATTACCTTTTTTTCCAAAGGTCTTAGAGAAATCTCCGACGTGAGATAATTGCTCTCAAATCGAAATCCCTCAGCTTTAATTTCGAGCTCTCTCTTTGTTTTATCAACACCAATGTAAGTATATCTAATCCCGTTTGGAGTCTGTTCTTTAATTATTCTTCTCTCAATTGGTTTGTGACTTCCCCTGACCTCAAATATGTCCTCAAAGCAAACTTCGAAGAAATATTTTGGGATTATTTTTGCTGGTTCCTTGGACATATTGTAGAAGGTCAGCTCTTCTCTGTATCCCCAGTTATTCAGCAACTCACGTTTTCTCAGTAGGATTACCGAGCCTCCTATGAGTATGTGTGATATTGAAGTCATGTTATCGTGCTCAACATGTCCTAGAAACATCTCTTTGCCGATTTCCAGAGATATGTTTTTTACAAACCTTGTATCAAAAGCATAGAAGCCGTGATAGTGCTTGTTCATATCGCCTTTTTCATCTGAGAGAACGAATGCTCCATTGAATGCCAATGTCACTTTGGACATCAACACACCGTCCATGACTTGTGTTATCTGATCCTTCAAGTGTGAAGTTTTATAATTTTCGTTTTCAAAAAAGAATAAATAAAATGAGTTACTTACGAAGGATTATCTCCTTTCCGCGTTTTACTACTGCATCTCTACCAAAGGCTCGCATCTTAACTTCTCTACCCTCAAGGAGTTTTACCCGTACAGAATCTTTTCTGACCTCCAAGCTCAGAAGTGCTCTTTTGAAGAAGAATCTTAGTCTCACGGCTTTCCACTTCTTTGGGAGCTTTGGATTAATTTCTACTCCTTCGTCATTTATATTTATGCCGCAGAAACCCCTAAACATTATCTGCCATACTCCTCCTGCCGTTGCTAAGTGGAATCCATCTTGGGTATTGCCGTAGAGATTGTGTAGATCTATGAAGGCACATTTCATGAAGTAGTCATAGGCTAAGTCTTCGTAATCGAGCCAAGAAGCAACTATAGCGTATGGTGGCATAGAAAGTGATGAGGCATGGGTTGTTCTAATTATGTAGTAGTCGAAGTTCTTCCTTATTGTTTCCAGATCAAATTGATCTTTAAGGAGGTACTGGGCCGCTATCACGTCAGCTTGTTTTATTATTTTTGTTTTCCTTAAGTTCCTTCTTATCTCTTCAGGAAGTCTCTTTTCTCCAAGTCCATAAGGATCAAGAATGTGGTCAATTAACTTAAAGTAACCATCGAACTCCTCAAAGACGCCATTTTCCTGTCTTGGTATGTAAATTTTCTCTGCGATTTCAAGCCATCTTTGCACCTCTTCCTCAGTTATATTGATTCTCTTTAACGTTTTGGCCCATTCCCCACCGGAACGCCTGGCAATTTTAAAGTACTTAACAGCTAAGAGAAGGTTGTATCTTGCCATTAAGTTTGTGAAGAAGCTGTTGTCCACATGTTCATGGTATTCATCTGGTCCAATGACTTTTTTGATAACATAACCCTTTTTCTCATCATACTCAACTCTGCTTGCCCAGAATCTCGCTGTTTCTAAGATAATCTCGAGTCCGTATCTGGACATAAATTCCTCATCACCAGTAAATTTATAGTAAAGCTCCACAGCATACGCTATGTCAGCGGTTATATGGTGCTCTTCTTCCCCTGTGTAGATTTTGACAACTTTTTTACCCATCATGTCAAGAGGTATGACTGAGGGAGTTGCTTCATAACCATCATCAGCGGATTCCCAAGGAAACTGGGCTCCGTTATATCCATTCAGCTTTGCGTTTTCTCTTGCCGCATTTAGATTGTTATATCTGTACATCAGCATTTCTCTGGCTTTTTCAGGAAAAACTGCCATGAAAAATGGTAGAGCATATATCTCGGTATCCCAAAAGACATGTCCTCTATATCCAAAGCCGTGAATGCCTCTTGCGGTTAAAGAAATTCTGCTGTCTATGGGCATTGATTGGATCAGATGAAAAATGCTGAAATTTAAGCCATTTTCGGCATTTTTATCTCCCTCAATTTCAATCTTCGCTCTTTTCCAAATTTCTTTCCAGTAACCTCTGTGCTCTTCGTAAAGCCTGCCAAAACACGAGTTTTTCGCTATCTGGAGTTTCTGCAGAACAGCTTCTCTTAAATTGGGGGTTGGAGTCTTGGAGGAGAGTATGGTAATGTATTTGATGAACTCATACGTCCTGTTTTTCTTAACGGAAAGTGTTAAAATCTCGGCAATTCCATCTGCAGACTTTATGACGGCTCTCTTAGCTTTGGTTTCACTGATAAGAGAGCTTGCTATGCCAATTCTGTATCTTCCGTCGAGGGTTTCAACTTCAGCGTAGATTTCGTTTTCTCTGTCCTCCATCTGCATAACATTCAGGTGTTTTACCATTATTTCATTCCGATATGAGGGATTGACAACATTGGTTTTAATGGGGCTTATTATTGTCAGCATGCCGTCTTCATTGGCTTTAATTTTGAATTTTAAGAGAATCAGGTTTTTTCTCTTTCCATGAACAATTCTTAGGCTCTCATATTCTATGTGGGTTCTACTTCGAGTTTCGATTGCTATCAGAGTTTTTAGAGTTGCGTCTTCAATATTAAGTTCTCTCTCATATTTCAGAATTTTCTGGGTACTTAGGGAAATTGGTTCCCCATTGAAGAAGATCTGAAGACCAATAACTCTTGGGGCATTTACAATTTCACGATAGAAATATGGAGCGTAGTCATAAACCCCCGCTATGGTCGTGCCGTAAATTGTTGGTTCAAGCTCTATCTCTCCCCTGATTCCTATGTATCCATTTCCCAAAGTTAGTATTGTCCCATAAACTGCTTCTGCTTTGGGGTCATACTCTTTGAAACTGAAGTGAAACTTCACGCTTCACTCCTCCTTTTTAGTCGATCCAAAATTTTCTCCCAGCTAATCTCCCTGAAGTCCTTGAATGTTAAATCCGCATCAAGTTTTGCCTCCCTTTCATACCCAAGGGTGAAAATTCCAAGTTCTTTTGCTACTTCCACCCCAGTCGGGGAGTCTTCAATCACGATGAAGACTTCAAGTTCTGGAAATTTAGATTTGAGTTCTTTGATTGCCAGCTCAAACACAGCCTTTTTGGTGGGTGCCAGCCCACTAACATTAACATCAAAAAGATCGAGAAGGGTTTTTTCTTCTTCATTTACCTGAATCTTAATCTTTTGAGCAAGTTTTGGCGCGTTTTTTGAGGCAGAAGCCAAAGCATGCTTAACACCAGCTCCTTTTGTTTCTATGAGAAATTTTATTGCCCCATTGTTAATGCCGTATTGTCCTCTATCAAACATTTCGTTTACAATCTTGTTTTTGAATTCCGCAAATTCTTGGAGAAGTTTTTGCTTTTCTTCTTCTGTACGTGCTCCCAATCTCTTATATATCCCTTTCAGTCTTAGGATATTATCTGCTCCTTCATATCGCGGCTTACCGGAGACATAATTAACAAAAAAATCATGGTCAAAATCTTTAACACCATAATGTTCAGCGGCTCTTTTCCAAGCCTCTTCATGAGGAGTAAAAACCAAAACTCCGTCAAAATCCCAAATTATCGCTGCTTTCAAGAGGATCCCTCCTTTTCTACTGTTTTTCGATTCTTTCTATAATAACGCGCTGAGCTTCTATGTCCTCAACTTCAGCATCAAAGCCTCCAACTGTAACCTCACCATCATTTGTTTCAAGGACAAAATTGCTTATTATTCCGGAACGATTAACAGAACGTGCTTTTCCCACAATTTTCACTGGAGATCCTTCTTTTACATTTCTGCCTTCAACAGTTACTATTGGAACATATCCGAGCTTAAAGAGAGTTTCTATTTCGTCAAGCACTATAGAGAATTCTAAGAATGTCTTTGGATAAGTCTCTGGCTCGTAATCCCAAGAGATTATTTCCTTGGCTTTTCTCCATAGGTTGTTGTGGATGTTTAGAAGTCTCAAAAGTAGATCTTTTTCTTGAATTTCATACCCGTAGATTTCAGAATTTGAGAGTGGCAGCTTGTTTGGACTGAAAAACCTTCTTTTTGAATAAACGGCAACTGAAAGGTCTGAGATTACTAAGAGGAAGTTGCCTAACTCGGAGGTTCTAATTTTCACCTGATTTTTGAACCGTTGAAACTCTCCAAAAGATTCTTTCCCTGGATATACAAGGAGATATAGGTTGACCCCTCTTTGGAGAGCACTGAGGAGATATGGTTTTATTTTCTTAAACACGTTATATGGTACCTCCGCTCTGATCTCAATTTCGGCAGAATTTATTGTCTCAATAACACTTGACATTACGCCTTCGAGGCTTCTTACGACTGATATGTATGGCCCTTCCTCATCTGTTCTGCTCCTTATTTTCATGAGTTCTTCTTTGAGAGTTTCTTTCAGTAAATCAAGCTTCATCTTATAAACATCAATAAGGGAAACGATGTCCGTGGCTGTGTAAATTCTCGGCCTTCCGGCGGAGGCTTTTACAAAACCCTTTCGTATTAGGCTTTGGATTATGTTGTAGAGCTGAGGTTGATGGACGTCAAGAGAGTCTAAAAGTTCTTTTACAGTTGCTCCATTCTTTGTCCATATTGTCAGGTAAACTTCAGCTTCTCTTTTTGTGAGTCCCAACTCTTGGAGTTTTTCAATGAGAGTTGCAGTTGACATTGTCATATTAACCACCCCTCACTGCATTATATTCTGAGTTTTTACTATTTAAATATTATTGGAAATAATAAGGAAAAGTTTATATAATATGATTATAGTATAAAAATCTGAAGACTCCCATATGAGGTGGGTTATATGAAAAAAGCATACAGCTTTGTTCTGGTCTCAGTGCTTTTAATAGCGGTGGTAGCGGCTGGATGTATAGGTGGTGGAGGAGAAACAACTTCCCCCACACCTACAACAGTGACAACAACAAAGGTTGAAACTCAAACAAAGATTCAAACTGAAACAAAGGTGCAAGAAAAGGTTTTTATAAGATTTGCTGGCTGGAGTGCTGGAGAAACTGAAATGAAAAACTACCAGAGAATAATTGGAGAATTCGAGCAAAAGTACCCAAACATCGGCGTTAAATATGAGGTAATTCCCCAGATGTTCCACGAGAATATCTTGGCATCATTTGGAGCTGGAGTCGCGCCTGATGTATTCTACGTTGACAGTTCTTGGGCACCAATATTTATTGATAAGGGGGCATTGTACCCGGTCTCTGATCTTGCTGACAAAAGCTTCATTGACCAGTTCTACCCGTTTCTCCTGAAGCCATTCATGAAGGATGGAAAGCTTTATGGGCTTCCAAAGGATTGGAGCATGCTTGCACTGTTTTACAACAAGAAGCTGTTTGAGCAAGCCGGTCTCACAAGACCTCCACAAACTTGGGAAGAGTTGGAGGAATATGCAAAGATAATTGCTGATAAAACCGGTAAACCAGGTTTGGCTATTTATTTGGGTGGGTTTAACAGATACGTCCCTGTTGCGGTTAGCAATGGTGCTCCAAAGCCATGGTTTGAAAAACCGGAGGATGCTTCATGGTTCGACAATCCTGTTGTGAAGGAAACCTTGACATGGTACATCAACCTATACAAGAAGGGCAAGATTGAGAGGGAGCAACAAGGGAAAACACCTTACGTTGTCCAGCCAAGCGATGTCGGTGCTGGATGGCTTGGCGATGCTTTTGGACAGCAACAGGTTGCAATGGTTATAAGCGGTAACTGGATGATTCCATTTTTAGCAGACCAGTTCCCGGACTTTAAGTACGGCGAAGACTGGGATATTGCACCAGTTCCTGCTGGGAAGAAGGGAAGAGTTACAATGGCATACACGGTCATTTTGGGAATAAATGCAAAGACTGAACATCCCCAGGAAGCGTGGAAGTTTGTTGAATTTGTATTGGGACCTTATGGACAGAAAGAGCTTGTTGTTAAGGCAGGTCATACGTTACCAAGCATAAAAGGTTTTGAAAACGATCCAGACATGTGGCCACAGCACAAGAAGACACTTTCCTTCAAGTATGATCAGATGATAGTATTTCTCTGGGGTCCAAAGTCAGGTGTTCTTGAAGGAAAATTCAGTGATGCAATGGCATCTGCAATGAGAGGAGAAATAACTGTTGATGAGGCTATCGAAGTCATGAAGCAGATTGTTCAAGAAGAATTAAGCAGCTGAGGTGACTTTTTATGTTTTCTAAATTTTCTTCTTTTTATGAAAAGGGTAGGAATAAGGAGATTGTAGCTGGTTTATCTCTTATCTCGGTTGCAGTTGTATTGAATCTTGTTTTTGGGTACTTTGCAATGATATTTGCCTTTTATCTGAGCTTTTTCAAGTGGGATTATATCGGTCAAATGCAATTTGTAGGATTGAAAAATTTTGAAATTGTGATTAGGGATTTAATCAGGGGATTTCATGGTGCTCCTTATCTGCTCTCACCCTTTTACACCGGATTAAAGAACATTTTAATTTACACTGCAATAGTTGTCCCAATTCAGACTTTTTTGGCGATAGTGCTTGCTGCATTTGCAAATCAGAAAATTAGAGGACAGCAGTTCTTTAAAGTTTCTTACTTTTTACCAGCAACAACAAGCTCAGTTATCGTTGCTTTAATTTTCATTTGGCTTTTCATGAAAAATGGATTTATCAATTATGCCCTCGCTCATATAATTCCAGGCTTCCAGCCAATAGACTGGATAAACGACAGAAATTATCTGCTTTTGGCAATTGCAATGGTTGCTATCTGGGGAACGAGTGGACATTTCATGGTGTCCTTTCTTGCAGCAATGCAGGCAATACCCAGGGAAATCTATGAGGCAGCAATGCTTGATGGGGCTGGCCCAATAAGGAGGTTCTTCTTCATAACGATACCAATGCTTAGGCCAATGATTGTTTATGTCGTGGTTATGGGATTAATTGGGGCACTTCAGATGTTCGATTTAGCTTGGGTAATGGCTGGAGCCAATGGTGGACCAGGAGGGGCCGGATATACGGTTGCTTTGGACATATATAATGAGGCATTCACAAGAATACGGCCAGGAGTTGCAGCTGCTAAAAGCTGGTTCCTCTTTGCGATAATCTTTACAACAACCTATCTCTTCCAGAAGAAGTACGGGAGGGCTATGAGATGACTCCCAAGGAGAGAGAAAAACTCATTCGTAGAATCTGGATTGTGATAACTTATGTGGTCTTAATAACCTTTGCACTTGTCTATTTGATGCCTTTTATAAGATCTCTCGTTGCCTCATTTATGACATGGGCTCAAGCTTCTCGTTATCCTCCAGAATGGATTCCTCATCCTTTCACTCTGGAAAACTATGAAAAGTTATTTAGACTTGAACTTTTCCCCAGATGGATCCGAAATACAGCGCTTTATGCTGGACTTATAGTCGCTGGTAATATACTTTTTGCAAGCATGGCAGGTTACGCTTTTGCAAGGCTTAAGTTCCCTGGTAGGGATGCTATATTCTCAGCTCTGCTCTCATTGCTAATGATTCCAATGTTTGTTACTTTAGTCCCCAACTATATCATAATCTACAAGCTTGGTCTGATTGACAACATCTTTGGTCTCTCTTTGTTAGGCTTAACAAATGTTTCAAGCATATTTCTGATGAGGCAGTATTTCATGTCGCTATCAAATGAAATCTTTGAAGCAGCACGTTTAGATGGATGCGGACCAATAAAAGCATTCTTTTACATTGCATTGCCCCTTGCAAGACCAGCCTTGGGTGCAGTTGCAGTTTACCAGTTCTTGGGTTCATGGAATGCTTTCATTGGACCGTTAATCTTCTTGAGATCTCCAGAAAACTTCACTCTACCTGTAGGGCTGAGCTTTGCCTTCCAGAGATCTATGTGGACAGAATACACTCCCATAATTGCTGGCTCTCTTGTGGCATCTGCTCCCACAATAATCCTATTCCTTGTGTTGAACAAGTACTTGATTAGAGGTATAGTCATCACGGGAGGGAAAGGCTGATGGCAAGGGTTTTGCTGAAAAATGTTACTAAAAAATTCGGCAATGTTATTGCCGTCAACAACCTCAACCTTGAAATTAAAGATGGGGAGTTCATGGTTCTTCTTGGACCAAGTGGATGTGGAAAATCAACAACTCTGAGAATGATTGCGGGATTGGAAACTCCAACAGAAGGGGAGATATGGATTGGTGACCAGCTTGTCAATGATATCGACCCGACCAAGAGAAATGTTGCAATGGTTTTCCAGAGCTATGCCCTCTATCCGCACATGACTGTTTTTGGGAATATAGAGTTTCCACTTAGGATGGCTGGTGTTCCTAAGCAAGAAAGGATTAAAAAAGTCAAGGAGGTTGCTGAATTTCTTGGAATTGCAGATTTATTAAATAGAAAACCAAGTGAGCTAAGCGGTGGTCAGCAGCAGAGGGTAGCATTGGCAAGGGCATTGGTTAGGGAACCACAAGTATTTCTCTTAGATGAGCCTCTATCAAATTTAGATGCAAAAATCAGGACTCAAATGCGTTTTGAGCTTAAAAAGTTGTTGAGCTACGAGTTGGGGATTACAACAGTCTATGTAACCCATGACCAGGTTGAAGCAATGACAATGGCAGATAGGATAGCTGTCATGAATAAAGGTATTCTTCAGCAAGTTGGGACACCTGACGAGATTTTCTACAAGCCAAAAAATACCTTTGTTGCAACCTTTGTCGGCAGTCCTCCAATGAACTTAATTGAGGGCAGTATTGTAGAGAAAGAGGGTAAAATACTATTTGAGACTGAATACTTCTCCTTACAGCTTCCAAATGACGTTCCAAAGGCTGAAGAGGCTATTCTTGGCTTTAGGCCTCAGCATGTGGAAGTCAGCTTAGCTCCAAAGGAGGGTTATGTGAAAGGCAATCTCTTGGGAGTTGAGAAGCTTGGAGTTGAGAACTATGGACATATAGGCTATGGACATCTTGAGATCGTTGTTAGGCTTCCGGAGGAGATAAGAGTCACGAGGGGAGAAATCTACTGGAAACCTCAAGAGAACAGGATTTACATCTTTGATCCAAAGACCAGAAGAGCCATTTATGGATAGCTGAAAAGCTTTAAAAGACCTTCCTCCAATTTTTCATCATGCTTTATGTAGAAATCCTTGGAAATTTACCCAGCTTAGCTAAAAGTGAAGTTAAAGCGCTCCTTGAGCTTGCAGATAGAAGATTTGAAATTGCTGAAGAGGATTATCTGCTTCTGGCAATTGATGGTGATGAGAGAGCTTTTCCATTCTTAGACAGGCTTGGAATGGCTCATGAATATGGAATTTTGCTTTTTTCAGCAGAGAATGTTGAGGAACTCTATGCCAAAGCGGAAAGCATAGATTGGGGTGAATATATAGCTGGGACTTTCAAAGTTGACAGAGAGACCATGAGAAATTGTGCTCATGATGTTGAAAATCTCGAAAAGAAGCTCGGCGCAATAATTTACAGACAAGGGTTCAGAGTAAATTTATCTAATCCCGACGCTCTTGTGAGAGTTTACTGTGGGAAAAAGCTGTGGGTGGGGATTAGGGTTAAATTTTTTAAAGCAAAAACCTTTGATGAGAGGAAAGCTGATAAAAGGCCTTTCTATAAGCCAATTGCCCTGCCTCCAAGAATGGCAAGAGCTATGGTAAATTTAGCAAGGGCAAGAAGGGAGATTCTTGATCCTTTTATGGGAACTGGTGGAATTCTAATAGAGGCTGGATTAATGGGTTTGAATGTTTATGGTGTTGATTTGCGAAAGGATATGGTTGAAGGGGCAAGGATAAATCT
>JALTMZ010000150.1 GCA_027001105.1 Thermococcus sp. | reverse complement strand
TGCAGAAGCGATGCGTGAGGTGGAAGAGAGCGAGAAAGCCCTTGAACTTGTAGTTGAAGAGCTCAGCAAGCTATCAGAAAAGCTAAGAAGCTTGAGTGATGAAATATCCCAACTTGTCGAAAAAATTAAGCAAGAGCATACAGCATTAAAGCTTGAATTTGAAAAAGAAGAAGTTTAGCTTCCTAAATTGTCCAGAAAGATGTTGACATAAGCAATAACATGTGAGGTTAGGTAACTCTTTCTTCCGATGCTAATCTTTTCTGCGATGTTTTCAAGGAAAGCCTCATCTTCCTTAGTTAATCCAATATGATCTCCGAGAACAAACGCAACGTTTCCTTTAAAGTTAACCTCAGTTATTGGTTTGCCCTCTTCGTGGAGATAGTAAAGCTTTGCAGTCTTGATAGTCTTTCTCACAATATCCTCAAAGGTCAGGTTGCTGATATAAATTCCGGGCAAGACTTGATGCTCTTTACTGGGCTTCTTTATTTCTTCGCCTGCTTTTAGAGCTTTAATTATTAGTTTTGCAATACTCCTCTCATCTGGATTTATTGTCTTGGGTTTAATCTCATTACCTTCAAACCTTATGGTTTTTGGCGGGTTCGGAGGACCATTTAGATTTAGCCAGAGTCTGACGTTTTTGCGAAAACCATGTGAGAGAAGAAAAGCCGAATTAACGCTCCGGCAGAGCAAATCAATCCTACCGCTTGTTCCTGGTAAATCTTTCAGACTGAAATCTGCCTTTGTATGAGCATGGTTTGCCTTTATAATAAAAATCCTCATTGTCATCAAGATTAAAATAGAAAAAGGGCTTTAAAAATCACTCGAGTGCCTCAAGAAGCTTCTCAAGGAACATCTTCTCTGGATATGCACCCTCAAACTCAACTTTGTCGACCCCGTCAACCTGTATGACAATCTTTGGAACTGCCATTACCCTGTACTGGTCAGCCCATTCTGGGTACTCAATAGCCTCAACCATGTCTCCAAGTATTTTGTTCTTTCCAGCCAGTGCATTTTCGAGGGCAAACTTGTGAGCCATTCTAACTGCCATAGGACAGTACGGACAAGTTGGGGTAACAAAGACTAAGATTCTGACGTCCCTATCAATTTCTTTGAGTACCTCCCTGGTTTCTTTCATCAAGTCCGTTGTTCCGTTGGAGACATCAACTATGTCCTCAAGGAATGCACCGAACTCGTGACCTGCTGGGAGACCAAAGTATCTGACGCCAAAATCCTTTCCGTCCTGGGTGATTACTGTAACTGGAGCTCTGTCAACTCTGTATCTCTGTGCCAGTTCCTTTTCAGTGTCAAAATCATGAACTTCAAAGCTAACAAGATCGCTCAGCTCGCTGATTTCCTGAACAAGCTGCTTTAACTGCTCGCAGTACTGGCAGTGATCCTTGCCAATGAACACGATGAGCTTGACTGGGTTGGTTAGCTTTGAGAAAAATTCCTCTCTTATGACCTTCTTATCTCCGTCGCTTATCAATCCCATTCCAAACACCTCCAAATTCTTGAGCTAAAGGTTTATAACCTTTAGAGTGCAACATTTTAATAAAGTTTGCAAATTTAAAGTTGTCAACCAAAGGTTGGATGCACACTATATAAGCTTTACGCTACAAATTTGAGTAGGTGGGGGACATGTCTGAACCGGATATATTTTACATTCTGGGAAATAAGGTGAGGAGAGATTTGCTCAGTCATTTAACTTGTACTGAATGCTACTTCAGCTTATTAAGCAATAAAGTTAGCGTTTCCTCAACAGCAGTCTCAAAACACCTCAAAATCATGGAAAGGGAAGGACTCCTCAAATCATATGAGAAGGAAGGTAAATTCATAGGGCCCGTTAGGAAGTATTATAAAATAACCCTATCCAGCACTTATGTCGTCACTGTGACCCCTAATTTATTCTGGTATAGGGGTATAAAACTGGATGAAAAGCCCAAGTTGAAGAGATTTGAAATAGATCTGGAAAACCTTGAAGAGTCTCCAAATACCCTTCAGTCTATGGTTCTCAACCTTATTGATGCCAATAAACAGCTACACATTCTGCTGGAGGCTTTAAAGTCTCTTGAAAGCTATAGGGATATGCTTGTGAAGACGATAAAGGAGCGCTATTTGGAAGAAATCGGAGACATGACACAGCTGGCAATACTTCACTATTTGATGCTTTATGGTGAAGCTACAATTGAAGACCTCAGCGATCGCTTAAACATCAAGGAGAGGGAAGTTATCAAGAAGGCTGAAGAGCTAAACAAGTTTGTACCGTTAACAATAAAAGACAGAACAATAAAGATAGACGAGGAAAAATTGAGAAAAGTGGCAAAATAGCAAGGGGGTCAATCTATGACGCTTCCACAGGTTGAGATTCTAATTGATAAAGAAAAGTGCTATCTTTGTGGCTCTTGTGTGGCAGTGTGTCCAAAAGAAGCAATAATAATTGAAAACGACGAATGGAGGTTCTTCCAAGAGAAATGCATTGGGTGTAAGTTCTGCGTTTTGGCATGTCCAGTTGGAGCATTGAGCGCCAGGGAGGGTGAGTGAAATGGAGCTGCATTATGATGTTGTAGTGGTTGGAGCCGGAATTGCGGGGCCAATTCTCTCAAGGAATTTGGCTAAAAAGGGATACAGAGTTCTCATGATTGATAAAAAAGCCGAAATTGGAACACCAAAAAGATGTGGAGAAGGCTTGGGGATAGAGGCATTTAAAAAGTATGACATTCCATTGGATAAGCGTTTTATAAATAGGGAAATTTACGGTGCTGCCATATATTCCCCGAGCGGCTATAAACTTGAAATCAGGTATGATAGGGTGGCGGGCGTAATCTTGGAAAGGAAAATCTTCGACAAGATGCTGGCATACTATGCAGCCAAGGCTGGAGCAGACGTTATGGCAAAGACAGAGGCTGTTGGCTTAATAAGAAAAGAAGGCAGAATAGCAGGGATTAAAGCTAAGCATGAAGGAGAATCTTTAGAAATTTACGCTGATGTTATTGTTGCGGCTGATGGGGTAGAAAGCAGAGTAGCGAGATGGGCCGGACTAAACAGCTTTCTGCCACCTCATGAGCTTGACTCGGCGTATGAATATGAAATGATAATTGAGAATTTTGAGTTCGATCCAGATTTGATTCATCTCTACTTTGGAAATAACATCGCTCCAAGAGGCTACGTATGGATCTTTCCAAAAGATGAGGATAGGGCAAATGTTGGAATCGGAATAAACGGAGATAATCCCAAAACAGCAAAATACTACCTCGAAAAGTGGCTCAAAGACAACAACATAAAGGGAACAAAGATTCTGGAGGTTAACGTTGGTGGTGTCCCTGTTGGTGGCTTTTTGAAAGAGCTTGTCAAAGATAACGTTGTAGTTGTCGGTGATGCTGCAAGACAGGTAAATCCAATGCACGGTGGGGGAATGGCGGAGGCCATGGAAGCGGCAACGATAGCAAGCAAGTGGATTGACAAAGCTTTGAGCGAAGAAAACCTCGAACTACTCAAAGGCTACACTGAGGAATGGTGGGCTGGAGAGGGTCAAAAGCTACTTAGAATTCTAAAGGTCAGGCAGATAAGTGAGAAGCTTAGTGATGATGAACTTGATGCCGCAGTTCAGGCATTGAGTGGTGCAGATGCAGAAAAAATAGCTGCTGGGGATTACAAGGAAGTTTTCAAAGCACTGATAAAGCATCCAAGAATTTTACTTAAGCCAAAAATGCTTAAACTTTTAAAAGAGGCTCTTTAATATTTAGCAGCTTTTTATTTTACAAAATTTTTATCTATGTC
>JALTMZ010000149.1 GCA_027001105.1 Thermococcus sp. | reverse complement strand
GCTTTTGGGCATCTCGAAAAACATCAATCATTGGTATCACCCTCGGTGAATACTAATCCAAAGTTAAGAGTTCTGTTTAAAATGTTTTCGCTGTAATCACTGGATAAATGTCAAATCGAACCAAGGGAGAAATAGAAAAAGTTCAATATTCCATGAAGAGCCTTCCAAGCCATGGAATTCTCTCCCGAATGTCCAATTCTCGCAGGACAAGCCACAGTGATGCCTGATTGCTTGTAACAACTGGTACACCCAAATCTTCCTCAAGGGGCTCGATTATTTCAAAAGTTCTCAAATTGGTGCAGCTTATGAAAACTGCATCCACGTCATCAATGAACATTGCTTTCGCCATACGATAAGCTTCATAGGGTTCAAGCTTCCCCACTTGAACGTTATCAACAATCCCGAGTCCCCTAATATCAAGAACCTCAAATTCGTTAGCTTCAAGAAATTCCTTCTCTCTCTGATTTATTTCATCAGTATAGGGGGTTATTACCATTATCTGCTGGGCATCCAATATCTTCAGTGCCTCAATAACAGCTGTGCTTGTTGTTACAACTGGAATGTTAACCTCTCTTTCAATTTTTTCCTCGAGTTCAGCCTCAAAATTAATTCCGCCTATAAAAGAACCACTGGTACATCCATAAAGGATCAAATTGACATCTGCATCTTTCAAAAGTCGTGCACTATCAACCGCAAGGGAGCTCATTTTTAAAAGTTCTTCCTCTGTAATGCCTTTTAATGGCATCCTTGCTGTGTGAAGGGAAACGCCCTCAGGCAGAGCAGAGTGAAGCTCCATCTCCATCGTGGTGTTTGATGAGGGAACAATCAGCCCAATTCTGCCTCTCCACCCATACATGCATTCCACCTAAAAGAAGTTCTCAGGGCATTACTTAAACCTTTGGTTCACAAAAGGTTAATTAGCTAAAAACATAACGTTAAGATGGTGATTTTCATGGAGCTAAGTGAGGCTATAAACAAGAGGACATCAGTAAGATTTTACGATGAGAGAGAAGTTGATGAGGAAACTTTAAGAGAGCTAATTAAAGCTGCCATAAGAGCACCGACTGCAAGCGGACTGGAGAACTGGCTTTTTGTAGCATACAAAAGTAAGGACATTCGGGAAAAAATCTATGAGCTCATAAAGCAGGGACACATCGAATATTTTACTGAAAGAGGATTACCAGAGGAAAAAATGAAGAAACTTCTCAAGAGATTCGAAGAAGGGATGTACAAGGCACCGATTTATTTGGGAGTATTCATTAACAAAAACGTTAAAGCGCTGAAAGATGAGAAATACAGCGAACTGGAGTTCTGCTTTGCATTGGAAAGTGCTGCAATGGCGATTGAGAACTTAATGCTAAAGGCTGTTGAACTCGGATTAGGAACCTGTTATATAGGGGTTGCATGCTTTGAGCATATAGAAAAGGAGCTCAAGAAAATGGCAGGTCTGGGAGAGGAGTACTTCCTTGTGGGGTTGATAACAATAGGATATCCAAAGGGCGAGATTTCTCCGAGAGAAAGAAAGAAAAGTGTCGAAGAGGTGCTAAAAATAATTTAGGAACATTTTTATTAAACTCATACCTATCAGCATACGGTGAAAAAATGATCGAGTTTGTAATACTGCTCGGCATTATTGGTGGATGGGTCATTTTTGCATCCACTCTATTTTTGATGCTTGCTCTGGGCAAGATGTGGGGCTTACTGGGGATTTCTCTTTTAATTGCCGGAATTGAAATAAACCACAAACTAAAGGCAAAGTATATGAAAGCAGTTATGGATTACTCGCCGAGAGCAAAAGAGCTTGCAATGCATATATTTGAAATGAACGAGCTTATATTAATGTCATCATATGTAATAGCCCTGGCACTTTATGCAGTCATCCAAAAATACATCGAGATAATGATAAAACTTCCTGTGGTGTGAGAGCTATGTTTAACTGTGTGATAATTCGATATGGAGAAATCGGAACAAAATCAAAGCAAACAAGGAGATGGTTTGAGCAGATTTTAGTGAACAACATTAAAGAGACATTGATTAGTGAGGGGATTGAATATAAAAGCGTTCTTGCAAAACATGGAAGAATAATAGTTAAAACAAATAAAGCAAGGGAGAGTGTGGATGTTTTAAAGCGGGTATTTGGTATTGTTTCCCTTTCTCCAGCAATGGAAGTTAATGCTGAATTAGAAAAAATCAACAGGACTGCTTTAAAGCTCTTCCGCAAAAAGAAGAGAGAGCTTAACTTGGAAAAGCCCAAGTTCAGAGTTACAGCAAGACGAATTACAAAGGAGTTTCCTCTAAAAAGTCCAGAAATCCAAGCTAAAGTCGGTGAGTATATCCTGGAGAATGAAGAGGCTGATGTGGATTTGAAAAACTATGACATAAATGTTGGCGTTGAAATTATGGAAGGCAAAGCCTACATCTTTGTCGATAAAATAAAAGCCTTTGGCGGCTTACCCATAGGGACACAGGGAAAAGTTGTCGTCCTGCTTAGCGGCGGGATAGATTCTCCCGTGGCAGCATTTCTCATGATGAAGAGGGGCTGTGAGGTTATTCCAGTTCATATATACATGGGAGAAAAAACTCTTGAAAAAGTCAGAAAAATATGGAACCAGCTGAAAAAGTATCACTATGGTGGAAAAAGTGATTTAATCGTGATTAAACCAAAGGAAAGGGAAAGAGTTCTCCGAAAGCTTAAGGAGCTTGGGAAAGAAAACTACACCTGCATTTTCTGCAAATTCATGATGGTGAAGAATGCCGATAAAATAGCGAGAGAATTTGGGGCTAAAGGCATTGTCATGGGGGACTCCCTCGGACAAGTTGCATCCCAAACGCTGGAAAATATGTACATAGTCAGCCAAGCGAGTGATTTGCCTATTTACAGACCGCTCATAGGACTGGACAAGGAAGAGATAGTAAGAATAGCAAAGGAGATAGGTACTTTTGAGCTATCAACACTTCCAGAGGATGAAGTCCCATTCATTCCAAAGCACCCAGTGATTAGAGGTTCTTGGGAGGAATTCAAAAAGCTCTATAGAGAAATCTTTGGAGAAGAACCCAAAAAGAGAGGATGCTGAAATAAAAAGGTGATGAAATGGTGAAAGCTGTTGCTTTGCTTAGCTCAGGAATAGATTCACCTGTAGCTATTTATTTAATGCTTAAGAAGGGGTTAGAGGTCATTCCAATCCACTTCAAACAAGATGAAGGCAAGTATAAGAAAGTCCAGAAAATTTGGAAGCGACTGAAGGAACTCTATCCCGAAAGGCTGAAAGAATTAGTCGTCGTAGATGTTTATGAGTATCAAGCATCCGTTTTTGAAAAGCTTATTGAGATGAAAAAGCATAAATGGATTTGTGTCTTTTGTAAATTCACCATGTACAAAAAAGCCACAGAGATAGCAAGAAAAAATGGGGCGTTGGCAATTATAACCGGAGATTCATTGGGACAGGTTGCATCTCAAACCCTTGATAATTTGTTTATAATTTCGCTGGCAACAGATTTACCGATCTTGAGACCGCTTATTGGCATGGACAAAGAAGAGGTCGTAAAAATCGCCAAGAAAATTGGAACTTTTGATATGAGTATTGAACCTGAAGAAGGCTGTCCCTTCGTACCAAAACATCCAGTAATCAGAGGCTCGTTAGGAGAGTTCAGGAAGAGTTACAAAGAAGTTTTTGGAACTCCCTGTTGATTACACAATTTTGTATAATTTTGCCTTAAAAGAAACACTTATATAGGAAACTTCTTACACATTGACGGTGATAAAGATGAACGTATTTTCAAATACACTCGAGCTTTATGAGAAGTTTAAGCCAACCCCCCTGGTTAGGCTTTCGCTTTCAGACGAAAGGGGGGATGTATTTTGCCAAGTTAGAGT
>JALTMZ010000148.1 GCA_027001105.1 Thermococcus sp. | reverse complement strand
ATCTCCGGATGCTTCACCTTTGTGGCTAAATTTCTTGTTTAGCTGGGTTTATATGCTTGTACTCATCTCAGTGCTTCTCTTAATACCCTCAACTCCTTCTAAGAAAAAAGAACCTTATATTATCGGCAACTCAGATGAAGTTCTGTATCTCACTGAGGAAGAGCTTCGAAGGATACTTGGACATACAATAAAATCTCCTACAAGAGGGGAAAAACTTGAGGTGTTAATTCCCCTTTATACAGCATTTTTAGGTAATTTGGTTGTTTTCCTTGTGAATAAAGATCTGTTTGTTGATTCCACCATTTTCACACTTATTGCTCTGGTTGTTTACTCGCTTATGCCTAAACGCTCATAAACTTCCCTCTTTATTTCCTCTGGAACCTCTGGCTTCTTCACTTTTTCCAAAGCTTTCTTTCTGTCTAAAAGCCCATACCTAACTAAAGCTGCTATTCTCCTATGCTCAAAGCTGAAGCCGTGCTTTTCATAGTACCTCTCCAAGGCTGGGCCCAAGATGAGGCAGTTTGTTGTATATCCAGCTAACTCGGGAAGCTCAAAAGGTAGTTTTTTCAGAATTTCAAATCTCTCGCTTTCGCTCATCAGACTCAAAAGCCTGATTTGGATTATCCCGCCAGACATTAAGCGGTAGGGATGATGGCCAAAAGGTAATTCGTGGCCTGTTATTATGTATTTGAATCCCTTCTTCAGTGCATACTTTCTCAGCTTTTCCATAGTCCTCTTGGAGCATCTCCTGCATGGAGATTGAGCCTTTAAGAATGCCTCGCGAAAGATGTCTGAATAGTCATATCTTAGGATTGTAAATTGCACATCCAGATATTCTGCTATTCTCTTGGCATTTTCAATCGCTTCCCCAGCCATAAACCCGTGGTCAATCATAACTGCTTCAAGCTCTGGAACCTTGTAAACCTCCTTGGCTAAATAAAGTGCAACTGTGCTGTCTTTTCCTCCAGAAAAAGCTACAATTGCTTTATCAACACTCTTCATAAGCTCTTGCAATTCTGCTTGAATCTTGCTCTTATCCGGTTTATGGCTGAGATATACTATGCATTCCTTACAAATGGGCTTTCCATTGACAATCCTGATCTTTGACGTTTTTTCATTGTTTATACAAACTGAGCATGTGAGCATGATATAAGGAAATCTTGAGGGTTTAAAATATTATCCTTTCACTTTCTGAAAGTTCTATTTTGTTCTCTGTTTTAAACTCGTGAATGTTTCAAATCCCTTCTTTCCTGCGAATAAAAGGACAAGCATCACTTCATTTTGAAGGAGGATTCCCTTATTGTTATGGGCGATAAACATCCCGAACACTGCTCCAAAAACGACTCCTGCAATCCATAGATATAAAACCAGCTCATTGAGCCCTAATCTAAGAAGTGCGCTCATTCCGATTGTTATGGCTCTATAGGAGAGAGCCCAGATAAATAAGAACAGGATTTCGGATAGTATGCCAAGCCCAACTGCTCTATTTATTAGACCTAAAATTTTCTTGTCTCCTGCACTTTCTCTAATCAAATTTGCATCGTGAATTCCGTAAATGAGTTTTTTAGATATGGTTGCACCATTTCTGAAAGTCAAAAATGTCAGGATTCCTAAGAGTATGTTCGTGTTCTTGAAACTTTTCAGGGCATATATCCCGACTACTATCCATGTGATCGTAAACAAAATTCCATATCTTCTCTTTTCATTTTTGGGAATTTGTATTCTGAAAATTTTTGCCATCAATTTGCTTCCTGATGAAATGAAAAATCCCATCATTGAAATCATTACATTCAATAAAACGAATGGTATAATGAGAATATAAGCAAATACTTGAAGAATGTTCAATTCAATCCCCCCTTAGAGACCAAACTCACTTATAATTCTCTTTATCTCTTCTCTATCGTCGGTTCCTCTTATCAAAATTTTTCCATTCTTAAACACGGTTATTTCAACATTATATTCTGTTGTAAATTTAATCAAATTTTTTGTTTTGAGGTATTTTACCCTACGTTTTTTTAGGGACATCTCTATTTTTTCTATGTTCACATTCTCTCCTATGTTGATCCTAACCCCACCATCGCAGGTTTCCTCAACTTCACCCAACTCTTTTCTCTCTCTTTTAACCAAAGGGGCAACATCCCTCGATACCTTGTAGACGTTGTAGAGTGTTAAGGCATCCATTTTCTTGAGCTGAACCAGCAGACATCCCCTTATTCTGACATCTATGTATTTTTTGGCTTTCATTGCAATTCTAAGCAACTCTCTAACACTTTCCGCCCTTTCAAAGTCCAAGCCTGCTTTTCTGAGCCTCTCTTCGTTGAGTTTATGAATTGTTAAAGGCTGGAGCATCATTTCGTCAATTCCGAGTGACGCAGCAAGCTCTGCGATCTTTGGAATATCCTCATCATTTATCCCCGGCATAAAGATTGTCCTCACAATTGAACGAACCGATTCATCAGAACCAACTATTTTGAGGGCGTTCACAACTTTATCAAATGTGTCAGCATTCGTAATCATTCTGTGCTTTTCTCTGCTTGCGGCATCCAAACTTATCATAACTAAATCGAAATCAAGCTTTTGCCAGAGCTCCTCCGTTAGAAGACTCCCATTAGTTTGCAAGTCCAACCTGGCATCTGGAAACTTTTCACGGAGCATCTTATTAACTTCAACAATTCTTGGTGAGAGCAAAGGCTCTCCATACTGGGAAATTGTTATTGCCTTTGGATTTTCCCAGCCATAATAGCCGGGCTTTGGAGCTTTTCCCAATTTTACGGCCACATTTGAATAGCAGAAGATGCAGTCATGATTGCATGCTGGAGTCAGCTCGTAGGAAGGATGATGGACGGGATTATCGATGCTTAAATCCAATCCCTGGCAGAACTGACAGTGAGTTGGAACTATTAGCTCATCAACAAACTTCTTTAGCTCTCTGGCTTCTTTATTTTCCAGTCTCTCGACTTCAATCCCCATTTTTCTCGCGAATTCTTCCCAAGTGTACTTCACTTTTCTCACCTTAAAAGAGAGTTTGTGATGGTGTTAAAAAGTTAATTGGACAAAAATAGTTAAAGCCTGGCAATCCTCCCATCTGGTAGTCTCTTGAATTTTCCAAGCTCTGTGTTCTTGAGCTGCTCTCCATAAAACACTGGCCCATCCCTGCACACGAGGTATTCTCCAAGAGCACAGCTTCCGCACACTCCAATTCCGCACTTCATATATCTCTCAGCTGAAACTTGGACGTTCTTAAAGTTCATAATCTCGAGAACTTTTGCCATCATGACTTCGGGACCGCAAGTATAAACATAGTCAAATCCATCCTTTCTCCCTGCTAAAACATCGGTTGGGAAACCTTTAATTCCTAAGCTTCCATCGTTTGTCGTCAGAACAATCTCATCAACATAATTCTCAACGTCAAGCAATGCAAATTCATCTTTGCTTTTAGCTCCATAGATCAAGGTAATTTTCTCAAAATGCCCTCTATAATGCTTCGCAAGGGCATACAGCGGGGGAATTCCAATTCCACCAGCAATCACTCCAATGTTCTTACCTTTTGGCTCAAACCCTTTTCCATAAGGACCGCGAATCCAAATGTAATTCCCTTCTTTCAGTTCAAACATTTTTGATGTAAATGCTCCAACTCTCTTCACGAGGATTAGATCTTTATCAGCTAAGCTGAACGGCTTTTCTCCAAACCCTGGAAGCCAGACCATTATAAACTGACCCGGTACAAAGTCGAGCTTTCTGTTAAAGCGGAAGGCTTTAATGTTTCTGGCTTCTTCCCACACTTCAGTTAGCTCAACTCTCAATACCAATTCTCTCACCCCTTGGCTTTCCTACGATTTCATCGTCTTCCATAACAACTTTTCCTCTAAGCAGAGTCATCTTAACCTTT
>JALTMZ010000147.1 GCA_027001105.1 Thermococcus sp. | reverse complement strand
TGAAGCTAATGAAAGACAAGTAGCATAACTTTATAAGCCACTCATCAGTTCAAAAGGTTGATGTCAATGATTGGAGAAATACTCAGCGCCTCACTGCTGATGCTCATCATGATTGATCCGAGCGATAAGATACTCTTGGTTAGCTTACTTAGGGAGGACTTTCACATAGAGGACATAAAGCAGCTCATCATCAGGGCAAACTTAATCGGCTTTATCCTGCTCATAATCTTTGCACTGGCTGGTAAAATAATTCTGCAGGACATTTTTCACATTGATCTGAATGCCCTGAAGATTGCTGGAGGGTTCGTTCTGTTTAAAATAGGACTTGAGGCACTGGAAGGCGGCGGTATGGTAACGCTCAAGAAGGAGAAAAACATCTTAGCCTTAGCTGCTGTTCCAGTTGCAACTCCCCTTATAGCAGGACCTGCTGCAATAACAACTGCAATCACCCTGACAGCGGAGTATGGTATAAAGGTCTCTGCCTCGGCTATCTTGATAGCGATTTTGCTGACTGCTCTGCTGATGTTTGTGACGCTCTACATGATAGAGAACATAAGCAAGACAACTTTGGGTGTCTTCATCAGGATAATTGGTCTCTTCACGATGGCAATCGGTGCCCAGATGATGGTTGAAGGTGTTGGTGGAATTTTCCTCAGACTGCTTGAGAGCTCTGCTTGAGGCAAATAACTTTTAAGGTTTTTTGCATCTTTAATGGCAGGAAGGTGGTAAAATGGTAAAGGAGAGAATTGAAAGGGTAAAGGGAACGAGAGACTTGCTTCCAGAGGATATGGCTAAAAGGAGATGGGTGTTCGAGAGGATAAGAGAGGTTTTTGAGGTTTACGGCTTTAAAGAAATCCTCACTCCGACATTTGAATACACCAAACTCTTTCAGCTTAGGAGCGGAGAGGAAGTAGTAAAACAGCTCTATGCATTTAAAGACAAAGGCGGGAGGGACATCTCTCTGAGGCCAGATTTGACATCAAGTGTCGCAAGGCTCTTTGTGAACAAGTTTCAGAACGCTCCAAAACCTGTGAAATGGTACTACATAACAAACATGTTCCGATACGAAGAGCCTCAGAGCGGTCGCTTGAGGGAGTTCTGGCAGGCTGGTGTTGAGCTGATAGGTTCAGCGAACATCGAGGCTGATGCTGAGGTAATAGCTCTGATGATTGAAAGCTATCTTGCAACGGGTCTTAGGGAGTTCACCGTTAATATAGGCGACAGAGTCCTTTTGGATGAGTTTGCTAAAATGTTAGGCGTTGAAGATGACATTGGATTGATGAGATTAATTGATAAGAAAGACAAGATGAGCAGAGAAGATTTTATCGCTTCACTTAAGGACTTTGGACTGAGCGATGATGCCGTTGAAAAGGTTCTCTTTTTGATTGAGCTTAAAGGAAAGCCCGACGAGATTTTGCCAGGGGCTTATGAACTTTTCAAGAGTGATAAGGCTAAAGAAGAGCTTAAAAAGATTGAAGAGTTATTTGAACTCCTAAAGGCTTATGGCGTTGAAAAATATGCTTTAATCGACTTTGGAATTGCGAGAGGCTTTGACTACTACACGAGCATTGTGTTTGAGGCAATAGCTCCCAACGATCTCGGCATAGGCTCCATCGGGGGCGGCGGTAGGTATGACAACTTGATAGGGGTCTTCGGTGGAAAGCCGACACCAGCTACGGGCTTCGCTATTGGAATTGAAAGGTTGATTCCAATCTTAGAAAGCAAGGGTCTTTTGCCCAGCTTTAGATTGAGCCCAGACGTTTTTGTGGTTTACATCGGAAAGGAGCTTGAGGTTAAAGCCAAGGCTATAGAGATAACCCAAGCCCTTAGGAAAGCTGGAATAAAGGCAGAATATGATTTGCAGGGCAGAAAGCTGAGGAAAGCTTTGGAGTATGCGGATAAGCTTGAAATACCCGTTGTTGTGATACTTGGAAAGAGGGATTTGGCTGAAGGAAAAGCCACGATTAGGGATATGGCAACTGGAGAGCAGAAGAGCGTTGCAATTGAAAAGATAGTTGAGGAAGTTAAGGAAATGCTTGGATGATGAGTAAACCCGTTGCTGAGCGGTGATGAAAGGACTGACTAGCTGATCTTTACATCTCTATATTTATTCATCTCTATATTTATTCTTTGACTTATTTGAATAAATCATGTTTTATAAGTTACTATTTGGAATTTAAATAATTTAAAACTGTCATTTTTCTAATTCTTTAAAGGAAAAATCTTAAATATATGAAATACAATTTGTATAATGACATATGGAGGTGTGTACTATGCAAAAAACATGGAAAAAAAATATTTAGCATAATGTTGGTTGTATTTTTAGTAAGTACATTTGCTGCAGCAACTTCTAAATTGCCTCAATCAACAGTTCAAGTCCATGAACAACCAAAAACATGTGGACAAATACCCACGGGAAAAGTTGTGATTGTAGATGACCTTGTTGGAGTTGCAAAAGAAGTTGCTATAAGAGATATTCTAAGAACAGCTGAGAAAAATTCAATATTAAAAGAAAAACTCAAAAATGTCGATTTTTCAAAGGCAATAGTAAAAGCTTCATTGTTAAGAATTAATGGGGAATTAGTTGAGAGAACGGTTGTGGCACTTCCATTAAACAAAGACGATGGAATTGTTGTTGTGAGGGATGTTAAAACATCAGGAGCAAAAATCGAATTTGAACGCGAGCAGTATATAGGGATTTTGTTAGTTTCTGGAAAGCATACAAAAATACTCTATGATAAGGGGACTATTAGACCAGAGACTATTGATTGGCACTGTACAAGTACTGTATGTACTTCAGATTCACAATGTCCAAGTGGATACGTATGTACTTCAGCCTGTGGAGACGAATGCATGGAGTGGGATACTGTATGTTTGTACTATGCAGGTCTTGCTACAGGAGTGTCTTGTGATGCTTGTCTCATTGGAAATGTTCCTGCTTGCTTAGCGTGTGTTTTAGCTGTGACGAATTTTCCGTGGGCATGTTGTGAGGAATGGAACAAAAAATGCGGTGAAAGACAATGGTCTCCAGGTCACTAATTTCAATTTCTCTTCTTTTACTGGGCATATTTCTAATTTCCCTCTCATATCTTAGTGATTTTTATCGTGTCTATCTTAGATATTATGGTATAGTCATGGCTACAATGGGAGGATTAGGTATTATCAGGAGAAAATTAAGGCATGGGGAGAAAGCATGAACACAAGAGCCCTCGCCCCTCTCTACATCTTTGTTGGGTTGATGGGGATAATGGCAACTCTACTGTATCCCGGATTTTATCCGCCAACTCCAGTTAATCCAATCTTCTTTTCAGCTTTCCTCGTCTTTGGTCTGCATCTCTACGCCGTTAAGAAAGCAGTAATTTATGGAATGTTTTTGCTGTTGCTTCTGCTGTCTCTCGGAATTGAATTTTACTACCTCCTGAATGCCCAGCTTAAAAATGCCGTTCTTTTTCTGATAACTCCCTTGTTCGTGGGTGTCAAGTTTGCCATATCGTATTCTCGAAACTCATAACTTTAGCTGTTCTTCCTTTTAACTTCAAACTTATTTTTCTTCCTTTCAAAGCGCCACTTTTCAATTGCTCTTATGAATGGACATCTCCTCCTCCATTCTGCAAAGAATTCTTTAAGCCCCATGCTTTCACCCGGTTAATGAACTGAAAAACGGTTTAAAAATTAAATCATGAAGAAAAATTCATCAGTGCCAAGTAACGACTTTATGTGTAACTTTTCCAGCCAGTGCATCTTTCAAAGCCTGCTCCATGATCTCCAGTCCTTTCTCTGCTATTTCTTCAGTTATAACCAATGGGGGTGTAATTCTGATGACATTTCCAAACATTCCATAGCTCGGCAGAATTAAGCCGAGTTCAAAGGCTCTCCAGCATATCTTTCCGGTTAGCTCTGGGTC
>JALTMZ010000146.1:1448-3913 GCA_027001105.1 Thermococcus sp. | reverse complement strand
ATGCTGTATTGCATTGATGAGCGCGTACTTTAAAATCAGCTCTTCCATGCTATCACCTCTAAGAGAGTGAGCGTTGGGAGGGTTATAAATCTTCTGAAATCATGCATGGGTAAAAATAGTGGAAGGTAGGGATCATTTTCTGTGGTTATCGGAGAGTCTCAAAAATGCCGATGGAACCAGGAATACCATCGTAAATGTTGAGATGGCAAATGTTGGTAATCCAGGAGCTCCAGATTTCCAAGCAACGTAGCCAGCACCGCTGACGAATAGACCAATAGCCGTCATTATCATTCTCTTTTTGAATGGAATCTCCGATGTATCTGGTAAGTTAAACTGTTTAAATGCTGAATACCCAACAACTGCGCCAATCAGGGAGCCCTCAACTATTGAAAATGTTTCGTTGGCATATCCAACGCTCCTTGATATTACTGGAAGCAGAAGGCTTAGGATAATTCCTAATAAAGCAACTTTTGGTGTGTATTTGACTTTATTCTTTAGGTATATCCCCAGAGAAATAACTGCTGTTCCCAGTACAATTCCACCAAATATATCCCTCCAGTAGTGGACTCTCAAAACTATCCTTGAAAGCGAAATCAGGGCTATCATAGTCAGGCAGAAAACTCTAAATCCAATCCCTTCCTTTGTGTAGGCGAAGTAACCAAAGACCATGCTCGAGCCTTGAGCATGTCCGCTTGGGAATCCATATCCTTCAGCTTTGACTATCCTAAGATTCTCTGGGGGTCTTGGCAGCTTGAAGAAGTTTTTAAGGAACAAATTGAGCCACATGCCCAGGATGAAGGGAATGAAGAGTGTTATTCCATATGATGAACTGTAGCCGAGATATATCACTGGGATTAGGATCATGTAGAATTTCTCGTATCCAAGGAATGTTATAGCTTTCCAAAATGCATAAACTTGGAAATGGGTAGCTAAAATAGAAGAAAGCAAGAGAAAAATTGAAACTATAAGTAAGGCATTGTCGAGTTTTCTCATGCCCATGCACCTTAGAGGTGTTTCTCGAAAAACTCCAGAATTCTCCTCTTGTATTCATCCTTTGCTATGAGTATTGTCCTGACATGAGGAGCTTCTGTAACCCAAAGCTCAACGTTTGGATTGATTTTCTTGTTCCTTTCGTAGAACTCTTGAATTTCTTCAACTTTGACGAGCGGGTCTTTCTTTCCGGCTATTAGTAGGAGAGGCTTCTTTACTTTTTCTGCATATTCCAATGGGTGAACGGGCTTTCCGCCACTTATCAACATTGTGAATGGCTTTACAAAAATATACAACCACTCTGGAAGCTTTGCAAAATACTTTAAACCACGTGCTCCGGTTTTATCAAGATGCATTGGTGGAGAATCAGCAACTCCGCAGCAAGTTCTTTCGTCTTCAGCTAAAGCCCTTATGGTAACCATTGCACCCATTGAAAAGCCTATGAGGCCTATCTTCTTGGCTTTCTCTGGGTGATTCTCCTTAAGCCAATCAATCGCTGATACTATGTCAATCAGCTCTTTGTCTCCAACCGTCGTGTATTTCCCTTCGCTCTTTCCATGTGCCCTGAAATCAAAGGCAAGGACGTTGTAGCCGGCTTTCAGCAGAATTTCCATTGTCGGCTTTATGTAGAGGTCGTTCCACTTGCTTGAGGTGTAGCCGTGGAGTGGGATTACAGTTTTTTCATTTCCTTGGTCAACCCACCATGCGTGAAGCTTTAAGCCGTCTTTTGTTTGTATCGTTACTTCCTCGTAGTCGTAGCCCAAATCCTTTGGCGTCCATCCTTTAATCTCTCTCGGCGGCTTAACCATCTTGTACGCTACAAAGACTACGAAGAGGAAAAAGAGAGCTAAAAGGAGGATTAAAATTTTTACAATCATTGCTTCTCACCCGGTTCAAGGTTTTTCATGCGCCATATCATAGGCATTGCCAACAGCACAAGCAGCGCACCGATTGGGAATAAAATGCGGTAATTTTCACCGGCTAAGTCAACTATTGCACCACCAATTGTTCCTGCCAAAAGCACTGGTAGTGAGCGAGTAGCCTCAAAGAATCCATAGTATCTGCCTGTGAATGCTTCTCTTTCATAGTGGGTCAGTAAATCACCAATAACCGGGTAGGATGCTGCCATTAGTATTCCCCAGCCTATGCCAGCCAATGCGAGGGCTATCACTATCTCTGTTTGCGTGCTTATGAACCATCCCCAGAGCTGTGGCAGGGCAAAGATGATGCCTCCAAGGATTATGCTGAGCCTCCTTCCAAGTCTGTCGTAGATTATTCCTCCTGGCAAAGCTCCGAGCAGGACTGTGATGTTAAAGAGGGCCATTAGATATAAGCCGAGAGATGTCACGGCTTTAACGTTCTCTTCAGTGGCTGAACCATGGAGGATAAACGCTAAGATTCCATATAGGAAGATCGCTATGAACTCAAAGCTCATCCACCAGAGGGTCTGGGCTGCATAGAACTTTAAGAAGTCC
>JALTMZ010000146.1:0-1438 GCA_027001105.1 Thermococcus sp. | reverse complement strand
AAGTCCCTGTTTTCAACTATGCTCTTTAAATATCCGATGAGGCTTTCATCCTCTTCGATTTCTGGGGCTTTCGGCTCTTTAACTATGAAATACACGAACAATGCTGCACCAATGAGAAAGACAGCAGTTATTATGAAAGGTATCTTAAGGTAGGGAGTTTGTGCCAAGGCTTTTATGCCCTCAGTTTCTCCTGTTTCAGCAACGGCTTTAGCTATTAGAAATCCAGCCAATCCAAAGAGGAAAAGGTTGCCTGCCCACTCTAAAAGCGTAATTACACCGCTCGCTTTTCCCCTCTCACCGCTCTCTATTGTGTCTGGCATTAATGCCCTAAACTGTGCGGTGTATAGGTGCATCGAGAAGTAGAAAAACGCTAAGGTTAGTGCAAAACCTGCCAGTGGGGCTCCAAGTGCATAGGCAGTGTAAATCATCAGAGCTGCTATTCCTGCCAGCAATCCTCCAATCATTATGAAAGGTCTTCTCCTTCCGTGTTTTGATTTTAGTGTATCGCTGTAATACCCCAAGAGTGGTGGGATTAATAACCCTATGATCCCTTCAAGGGCTAAGATAGTACCTTTGACAAATGCAGACTGAGTATAGCTGGAAAGCAATGGGAATGAAAGTCCCTTATTTAATGCCCACCCTACACTTCTACTGAACCCAAGAAGTGCTAATCCCAAGACTATCCCCCAGCTAAACTTCTTGCGCTCCATCTCAGCACCCCCTTATTGCTAAATAGGAATTAACGCTTGGAAAGTTTTATGCTTTATGGTAAACGAAGAACAAGAAAAAAGCAAAAAGAACGTTAATCCATGTCTGGAATTAGCTCATATATGTCCTGTGGTTTTTGTCCTACAATGTCTCCTCTCCTAACAAACTGCACTGCAATCAGTGCTAAGACAAAGAATATTGTAGCAAAGATTAGCAGTGACTGATATCCAAAGTGATCTATTGCTATTCCAGAGAGGGGAGGTGCAAAGATGTTCGCTGCCATTGAGAAGAAGTAGTAGAGTCCTGTGTATCCCCCAACTTTTTCTTCTGTCGTCATGTCAACGACCATTGGGAGTGAGTTTACGTTCACCATTCCCCATCCAAAGCCTCCAAGGAGGAATAGTCCAGCAAACGCTTTTACTACAAAGTTCACTTCAATTTTTCCGCTTGTAGCTTGGGTTCCGAGATATAAGGCAATAAGCATTACAGCTATTATCACAAATAGTCCGAGTGTTATTGTCTTCTTTCTTCCGATTCTTCCTCCTATGAATCCTGCAGGGATTGAGAACACCATAAACCCTAAGGCGAAGAGCCCAAGCAAGAATGCCCCAGTGCTCTCCTTTATCCCGAGCTCAAACTTGGCATAGCTTGTGAAGAATGTTTCGAGGGAATTGAATGCTATGAACCACAAGAATATTGCCAGCAAGATGAATAGAAGGCTCTTTTCTTG
>JALTMZ010000145.1 GCA_027001105.1 Thermococcus sp. | reverse complement strand
CTGTGTAGATAACGTACTCATCACCCTCTTTGCGGATTATAGTTTTTCCAACGCCTGAGAGACCTTTTAAGCGATGGCTTTTAACCTTTTCGGCAATCCTTCTTAAGTCGGAAAGCTTCTCCGCCTTCTTAGGTCTCACTATAAGCGTGTATCCATCAACCTCAAATTCAGCTGTCTTGAACGAGCTTTCAAGCTTCTTTTTAATCTTCTCCATTGTTAAACCACTTCTCTCCAAGCGCTCTGGGTCAATCTCAACAACAAACTCCATGTTAAGAATGTCCATTGTCATGCTCTGGGCCAAATTAATTAAAGTAGTCCCCTCAATTTTCCTCGCAACTTCTAATGCCTTTTCCCTATCATAGCGATGCTCCTCATCAAGATAAACTGTCATGATTGGTGTTGAGGGATTTTTCCTCGCATCAACAATCTCAATGATTCTTGGCAGACCAAGGGTAACGTTGATCTCAGCGACACCAGCATAGTGGAAAGTGTTAAGCGTCATCTGTGTTGAAGGCTCGCCAATAGACTGAGCAGCCACAGTACCAATAGCCTCACCGGGTTCAACCACAGCGTTTTCATATTCTTTAACAACTTCCTCTATAATCGCCTCAACTTACTTCTTCTTGAGCTTGTACTTTTCGTTGTACTTGACAAGCTTCTCATAAAGCTCTTCCTTGGTTTTCTCGGGAAGATGAGGAGCATTCTTTTCAATTAAAGATTTAATAGTGGAAGGAGCAACCATCCAAATCACCTCACTTGCTGTTTGCCCTCAATTTAATCAGAGATCTCACAATAATTCTGTCGATATCAACAGTTTTCCCTTGCCAGCTCTTCATTGGATCAACACCATCCTCACCATAGCGGAACTGAACGATTATTCCAGTTGGGTCTCTAACCGTTCCGTCGTAGTCGACTTTAAGGTCTTGCAGGGCATTGATCAATCTACGCTGCATGTAACCGCTCTGGGCTGTTCTGACTGCTGTATCAACCAGTCCTTCTCTACCACCCATTGCATGGAAGAAATATTCCTGTGGTGTCAGTCCGCTCTTGTATGAATTGATAACAAATCCCCTCGCTCTCGCACCTAAATCCCCAGGCTTGAAGTGGCTCAGAACCCTTCCTCTATAACCTCTGTACAAACGCTTACCTCTGATTGACTGTTGACCGAGTAAAGCTGCCATCTGCGTGATGTTGAGTATCTTACCTCTTGCACCGGTTTTTGCCATGATAACTGCGAAGTTGTTCATACCAAGGTACTGTTCGGCGACTTTACCGGCGTTGTCTCTTGCCTCAGCCAGAACTGCCATGATTTTGCTCTCCAATGTTTCCTCGAGAGTCTTACCGGGCAATGGTTCGAGCTCTCCAGCTTTGTAAGCCTCAATGAGTCTCTTCACTCTCTCCTCAGCTTCCCTGATGATTTCCTTAATCCTGTCCATTGCTTCCTCAGGTAAGTCTTCATCATCAATTGCAGTTGTGAAGCCCTTGTGCGTTATCACCCAGATTGCGAGCTTTGTAACCTGGTCAAGGAACTGCCTCGCCCTTTCAACGCCATACTCTCTAACTATTATGTCAAGGATCTTACCATCCTCTCTACCGTAAGCCTTTTTGTCAATTGCACCGCTCAAAAGCTTTCCATTTTGAATGTAAACGAATCCATCATATGCCAACTTCTTAACTTCCTCTGGGTCCGGAAGAAGCTTTTCTTCAATGAGCTTTTCAAGCGGCTCGCACTTGCTTGGGTCGTCACAGAGCTTATTTCTGTACCAGATTGTTAAGTCCTCTGGAAGGAGGAGTGAGAATATTGTCTTTCCGCTCCAGTATTCAACGCCATTCTCAACTTTATCTGGTTCTGGAAGCTTGTCAATGTCAACACCAGCAAACATGAGCATCTGCTCAACTTCGCTCCTTGTGAAGTATGCTCCCTCCCTTGTAAGCAGATATCCACCCGAGATGTGATCCTGAATTCCACCAATGATTGGACCACCATATCTTGGTGAGATAATGTGGTTCTGCACTTCCATCAAAATCCTTGCCTCAGCTTGTGCTTCCTCTGTCTGTGGAACGTGAAGGTTCATTTCATCTCCATCAAAATCAGCGTTGTAAGGTGGACATACTGCCAAATTAAGGCGGAAGGTCTTGTAAGGCATTACTCTAACGCGGTGAGCCATGATACTCATTCTGTGCAGAGAAGGCTGTCTGTTGAAGAGGACAATATCCCCATCCATTAAGTGCCTCTCCACCGTCCAACCTATGTCGAGCATCTCTGCAATTGTTTCCCTGTTGCTCTCCATGAGTCTAATCCTTCTTCCCTGCGGATCAATTACATAGTTCGCTCCCGGATACTTTCCTGGACCATTCAGAACCATTTTTCTGAGCTTCTCAATGTTGAAGTCTGTAACCTTCTCAGGAACCGTCAGCTCCATAGCGATTGCCAATGGGACACCAACTTCATTGATGCTGAGCATTGGATCTGGAGAAATAACAGTTCTTGCTGAAAAGTTGACACGCTTACCGCTGAGGTTTCCTCTGAATCTTCCTTCTTTACCTTTCAATCTCTGTGCCAAGGTTTTGAGAGGTCTTCCGCTCTTGTGCTTCGCTGCAGGAACGCCTGAGGTTTCGTTGTTGATGTAGGTGGTAACGTGGTACTGGAGGAGATCCCAGAGGTCCTCAATAATCAGCTGTGGTGCACCAGCTTCAATGTTAGTCTTAAGTCTGTTGTTGATTCTGATGATATCAACGAGCTTGTGAGTCAAATCATCCTCAGCTCTTATACCGCTCTCTAAGGTGATGGAGGGTCTTACAGTGACAGGAGGAACAGGCAGAACCGTGAGAACCATCCATTCCGGACGAGATTTTTCAGGATGAAGACCAAGAAGAGGCAAATCCTTGTCAGGAATCTTCTCAAGTCTATCTCTGACTTCAGTGGGCATCATTCTGTGCTTGTATTCGTTACCCTGCTCATCCCTTCTGAGTTCCCAATAGATAGTTGGTCTCTCAAACTTCAGTGGGAACTGTGGGGCACCACAGTGGGGACAGACCATTCTTTCCTTTGCCTTTTTGTGAATTTCTTTTATGAGCTTGTCTTTTGTTTTCTTCCTATCACCGATCAGCTCAAACTTCTTCATGTACTCCTCAATTTCTTCGTCGGTGAGCTTTATCCTGCCACATTCCCTACAAGTGCTTTCCAAAATGCGGTAGATTGTCTTGGCAAATCCGACATGAATTACTGGGCGAGCGAGCTCAATGTGTCCAAAGTGGCCAGGACAATCACCGTACCTTGCACCACAGGTTTCACATCTCAGACCTGGATCAATAACGCCCAAGCGCTTGTCCATTAGTCCTCCTTCTATTGGGTAACCATCATCATCGTAAGTGTCTGGAACTGTAATTTCGGCAGCGCTCATCTTTCTAATCTCTTGAGGGGAAAGGATACCAAACTCAATTGAACCGATAACCTTTTTAATTGACTGCATCGCTCTCACACCCTCTCCTTTAATCTCAAAGCAGGTCTTATTACCATAGCCTTAAGCTCGTCCAGCAACAGCTTAAATGCATAGCTCATCTCAACTTTACTTATCTTTTCGGTCTCTCCACACACTGGACAGTACACTTGTCCCCTTCTCTTGTCTTCTAACGCTAAGTGACCACAGGTCTCACAGACCCAGACCTCTGTCTTGTCACTCTCCTCCAATAGACGCTCTACGAGGAGCATTGCAGCACCGTGTCCAATGAGAACGTCTCTTTCCATCTCACCGAATCTAAGACCACCTTCCCTTGCCCTACCTTCAGTTGGCTGCTTTGTAAGGACCTGCACTGGACCTCTTGAACGAGCGTGCATCTTATCGGCGACCATGTGGTGGAGCCTCTGGTAGTAGATGACACCTATAAAGATGTCTGCCTCTAATCTTCTTCCGGTAATTCCATCGTACATGATC
>JALTMZ010000144.1 GCA_027001105.1 Thermococcus sp. | reverse complement strand
TTCCTTCAGCAACTTAATTGGACCAGCAATTGGAGGCTTTGTTGCTGAATATTTAGGTTTTCAATCAGCTTTTGCTTTTACAGTTGTTTTCTCGTTAATTGCACTGTTTTTTGTATCGATCGCATACAACAAGGACAAAAACAAAATTAAGACAAAGAGAGAGGAAAAACATGAACATGTATCATACCGTCAGCTACTGAATGCATTCTTCATCGCGGCTTGCTTCTCATTGCTTTTCATGTCTCTGGCATATAGCGGGACATTCACTTTCTTACCCGCATTGTACAAAGTTTTGGGGTTAGGCACAAGCGCCTTTGGGATATATGCCAGCATAATGGGCGGATTCAGCTTACTCACAAGAGTCTTTGGGGGAAGAGAAGCCGATAGGAGGGGCCCAATTCCTGTTGCAACTTTTGGGTTCCTGCTGCTCTTACTTGCATATATCATGCTGTCTTTACATCCAACTCCGCCTCTGGCATACTTAAGTGCAATTCCTCTTGGAATGGGCTTTGGCTTTGCTGTTCCCTCCCTCCAGATGATGGCATTGGCTAAACTCCCGCAAAAAATCAGGACTTTTGGTTCGAGTATTTACACAATGTTCTTTGATCTCGGCTACTTAGCAGGACCTCTGGTATTTGGGTACATTGCTCAACTGAAAAACAGCTATGAAGCAGTTTTTCCAATGTTCCCGCTGGTTACAATTTTATCATTAGTCATTCTTCAACTCCCAAGGTTTTTAAAGAGAGATAACCAAAGCAAAAAGGGTGTGAGCTAATGCTCATTAGAGTTTCATATGGAACTGCCATCGCAATGGGGCTAATAAAGGCAAAGATGCTCGCAAGGCCAACTACAGCCTACTTGATGATCTATCATAATGGAAGGTGCATAAACAATTGTGCCTTCTGTCCACAAGCAAGAGAGAGCAGGGCAGATTTAAAAAAGCTCTCACGAGTAACATGGCCTGTCTTCGACCTCAAGACTGTTCTTGAAAAGTTAAAGAACGGAAAGTTTGCAAGGATATGCCTACAAACTGTTGATTATGAAGGTCTGGAAGAGGATGTATTGACTCTCCTTGGAGCTTTTTACAGTCTAAACCTGCCAATATCAGTCTCCATAACCCCAGTTGATAGAAGGTATCTTCAGAAGTTTAAAAAGCTCGGTGTTGATTATATCGGTGTTGGATTAGATGTTGCAAGTGAGAGGCTCTACAACAGGATCAAGGAATCTTTATATTCTTGGGATGAAATGTGGAGATTCACAAAAGACATCATTGAACTCTTTGGTGAAAAGAAGGCATTTGTCCATTTGATAATTGGACTTGGTGAAACAGATAAAGAGGCACTTGAAACAATTCAAAAAGCTTATGATATCGGTGCGGATGTGTCACTTTTTGCTTTTACACCAATCAAGGGAACAAAGCTTGAAAATCTCAAACCGCCTGGCTTAAATAGATACAGAAAAATCCAGATTGGGCACTATCTCATTAAAAATGAGATAAAACGTGTTGAAGAGTTTAAATTTGATGACAAGGGAAATGTACTTAGCTTTGGAATAAATAAGGAAGATCTCATGAGAGTTCTTCAAGAAATTGCAGTAATGACTCATGGATGTCCGGGATGCAATAGGCCATATTACAATGAGAGGCCAAGTAACGAACCATATAACTTCCCTGTTAAACCAAAAGAGGAATACTTAATAAAACTCATAGAGAAAATCTTTAGTGAGACTTGATCAACACTTCAAGAGCTTTTTTTAGCTCTGGAGTGCTGATAGATTCTAAATATTTTGTTATGTCCTTTTCCCCCTCTGCTATTGCTATTAATCCTCTCACAAATACATATAACTCCTCATTACTCTCAAGATATCTGCACATTGATTCCATGTTCTCTTTAAACACTTCCAAATTTCCCCGTTCTTTCAAGATAAAGAGCATATCTCGGATTCTCTCAATACCAACTAAGTATAAATCCCTGTTCGGAGCATTATAAAGGGCTCTTAATGCACACTTTATACTTCCCCTGTAGTTGTCCTCCTCAAAAAAGACTTCAGCCAGCTTAAAGCATGCCTCAAAGTAAATTTCAGGAAAATAGTCTTTGGAAAGCTCTAATACTTTATCAAGCTTTTTCTTCGCTGTTTCAAACTCTCCCTTATTCTCAGCTTCCAATGCCTCTCTAAAAAGCTCAGCTATCTTACGTCTCTTCTCCCACATTTCAAACTCTTTTAAAAACCTCGGCTTCTTGTCCATTCTATTTCGCCACATTATTGATACCTACTTAATCCTTATTATCTTTTTCTCCTCTACTTTCTAACCAAGCTTCATAGAATTCATTCCAAACCTCACTAAAGTCCTTTTTAACTCGCCATCTTCTGTGAAAAGCATTCAGTAAAACGGATACATCCCTTCTTAGATATTCCAAACTCTCTGGATATGCAGTTGGCAGGTATTGAGGCCAATCAATAATCAAGATATCATCTTCTGTTAAGACTATGTTGAACTCACTCATATCAGAATGAACAATTCCAAAACGCACTATCTTAAGATATTCATCTAAAACCTTATTGAGAATATCCTCAGCCTCTTCTTTTGTCAAATCATCATCCCTAAGTTCGCTCAGCTCAACACCCTCAATGAACTCCATCACTATGGCATGTCTGTTCCATGCTATCGGCTTCGGAACTTTGGCTATAGGAGAAAGCAACTGCAGAGCCTCATACTCTCTCTCAGCAACTAAACGTGAGATGTAGAGCCAGCTTATATGATGTTTGTCAATAAAATCCCTTCTGTAGAGTTTAATTCTGGTAAAACTTGTCCTCCCAATACGGTTGAACTTGACTGCGACTTTTTCTCCTTGGGGAGTTATTCCAACATAAACATCAGCTTCTTTTCCAACACCAATCTGAGTTTGACTTATTGCCTCGATAACACCTTTCCTTGCAAAGGCTCTAATCGCTAAAACATCATATCCGTGAATAGTGAGCTGATAACCAATATAACCAATATCACTTCTCCTTCTTACCAGCATCCAGTTGTCAAGTTTCCCTAAGCGATAAGAAGCAGTCTCAACATCAGTTCTCGCAAACTTGGCAATATCCTCTAAAGGCACCCACTGGTGATAACGCATATTCAGCTCTACCCCCCTCAATATCCGGAAATCTATGTCCTTGAGATTGTGATAAACTTCAAGTGCTATTAGTTTGCTGACCATTTTTACCCCAGTAAGAGTTTGAAGGTTCATTTTTAAACCCTTGCCTAATCTAAGATAAATTTTTAAACGCTTAACTCTTTATCTAAAAGCATGCGGAAGAAACTATTATTGCTCCTCTCCCTTGGATGGATATTTAACTATGCCCATAGAATGGCTATCCCACCTCTCATTCCTATAATAAAGACAGAGCTTGGGATCAACAACGCCCAAGCAGGTCTTCTGATGACTTCCCTCCTTTTACCCTATGCTCTAATTCAGGTTCCCGCAGGATACTTGGGGGATAAACTTGGAAGAAAAAAGCTTGTTGTAGTCAGCATTCTTGGTTATTCCCTTGCAAGCGCACTCATAATCTTTGCAAAAGAGTATTGGGAATTGTTAAGCATAAGAGCCCTTTACGGTATTTTTGCAGGTCTTTACTATGCTCCAGCGACAGCTCTAATCAGCGACATTTATAAAGAGAAGAAAGGCTCAGCTCTTGGTGTTTTTATGGTTGGCCCGCCAATAGGAAGTGGAATAGCCCCCCTGATTGTTGTTCCTATAGCACTGACCTTAGAATGGAGATACGCGTTTTTGGTTCTTTCTGTTATGAGTGCGATAATTGGCATTACATTGCTTCTATTCATAAAAGGAGAACCTCATGAAGTTGAACATGCAAAGCTTAGAATCCCAAAGCATGTCATTAGGCTGAGCATTATGAATTTCATAAGTATGTTGGCATTCTTTGGCATGCTGACATTTCTTCCA
>JALTMZ010000143.1:10765-14429 GCA_027001105.1 Thermococcus sp. | reverse complement strand
ATGCTTTACCGTTGAAGGCCCAGTTAAAGCGCATATTACTCCTTCATGAGCAAGAACCCATGCGATAGCAACCTGTACAGGGGTTTTACCATATTTCTCTCCTAGCTTGGCAAACTTTTTGGCTATTCTCAAGCCATATTGGAAGCGCTCCCTCTGGAAAAGTGGATCTAAATAGCGTATATCTCCTGGTTCAAATGTTTGACCTTCTTTAAACCTTCCTGTGAGCAGACCTCTACCCGTTGTGCTGAAAGCAATAATTCCCAAATTGTATTTCTTGTAAAGCGGCAAAAGCTTTTCATAAGACTCTATTGCCACTGCACTAAACTCTGCAAGAACTGAGAATGGCTTTCCAAGCTTGCAGTATTCCTCCGTAACATCTAAGGGCAAGTGACCAACGCCGTAATGTCTAATCTTTCCCTCCTCAACGAGTTCTTCTAGAGCTTGTATGGTTTCTTCTATTGGTGTGGTCGGGTCATGGAAGTGAACTTGATAGAGATCGATATAATCTGTCTGCAGTCTCTTGAGACTTTCCTCACAGGCTTTTTTGATGTAGTCTTTAGAGAGATTTGGTCTTATACCGCTCTTAACACCGACTTTCGTGGCTATGTAAATGTCTTCACGGAAGAGCTTTACAATCTCCCCCAGAATTTGTTCGGCGTTTCCATAGGCTTCTGCAGTGTCAAAGAAATTCACTCCGAGTTCATAAGCTCGGTTAATCATCCGTTTGAACTCTTCGAGGTCTTTTGCTCCATAAACTCCACTTAGGGAATATGTCCCGATACCAATTTCGGAAATTTTCAAACCTTTATGTTTTCGGTATCTCATAAACATTGCCTCCCAGTGACTCGGCTAAATGATTTTAAGCCGCAAAATGTGGCATTTTAGGCGTTACATTCCGCTGCATTTGCCTCTATCCCTTCTATCTGCACAAACTATATAAGAGTTTGTTAAGACTTGACCAACTTTTTGAAAATAATCGCAACCATGGGGGAAGATTTTGAGATGGACATCATAATCCTTTCCAGCCCTTTATCGAGCACGCAGCACTCATAAGCCTGCCTTCTGCGATATAGCATCCTCCACACTCATTTCCATATATTTTACAGTTGCTGCATACCTTTAGGTTTTAATTTTTGTTTAATTCCCCATTTAAACATTCTCTTTCCCGGGGAATCCACTCAAACCTCCGTTTTTGTCCTTAAACGCCAGCCGTCAATATCAAACCCTCCCATCTTTTCAAAGACATGGGAGATGAGCTCCTCAAGCATTTCAACTTCTTCATTCCCCGTTGCCCTCAGGAACAGTTCAACAAACCTCTCATCGGGGAACGCCCCGAAGAGATATGCCTCTCTAAACCCCTCCTCGGTGAACAGGCGGTAGACCTTGCTCGCCGGAGGGACTTCAACGCAGAGAAACTTTGAGTAAATTTTAAGGGTCTCGTTGAGGGCAATGTGGTACAGATAGGAAAAGCTCGGGTCGTTCCTCTCCTTTGCATCCTTTACGCTGTCGAGCATGTCCCACAGGCCGTACTTTGCAATCTCGACCCAAACGCCATCTGGTCTCTCAAAAGGCTTTTTCATGTACTTCAAGGCCTCTTTTTTGAGCTTCTCCGTGATGCCGCTTTTATCAAAGAGCACCTTTCCGATTGCCACTATCCTTGCCGTGCACCTGCTGCCCTCGGCATGCTCCTTTTTGAAGTAGTGTTTAATCTGCCGGGGCGGGTTCGCGAAGTATTCGATTAAAACGCCGTCGATTATTTTGTTCCCCCTCTCGCGCCACTCAACATCTTCGGAGAGGATGATGTAGACATCAACGTCCGAGTATTTGGTTTCCATACCGATTGCATGGCTCCCCGTGAGCAGAGCAGCCTCGACAAAGCCCTTTTTCCTCCACTCATCAAGAAATTTTTCCAGAGCGAGATACCAGCTGTTTTGAAATTTTGGCCGTCCCATTGCACACCATCAAAACCCCATGGATGTTATCATAACTGCCGGATGTTCCTCATCTCTTTAAATTTAAAGCGTGCCAGAGAATGAGATCCTCCGGCCTGATCCTCTCCTTCTTCGACCTTTTTCGCTTCATCTGCAGACTCCCCTTCACGTCATCTTCCTGAATTCCCACGCCTCTTTAACTGCCCACTCTTTCACTACCCTCTGGTTGTCCTCACTAATCTTCTTCCAAAACTTCAGACTCTCGAAATAAAACATGCTATGCCCATAAATTATCCAACCATTCCCCTCGTTTTTACACCAATGTTCATAACACTTTCTCTGAAGTTGAGATAGTAATATATTGACGCAAGGAGGCTGAGGGTAACTAGGGTAGCCACAAGAGCTGAAACATCAACGATATCTAAGAGAGGGCCAATAACTGCCATTCCAAGTGGAGTTGTAGCCATTATTGCAGTCTCAAAGGCAGAGAAGAATCTGGCACGAACTTCATTGGGGACGCCCTTTTGAAGTTTAGTGAAGAGTGGAACATTAACCAGAATGTTGAAGAAGCCACCCACCATAAAAATCCCGAGGAGTGCTGGATAAGCCATGGGCCTGATTAGAAGGTGCGTGACCACCGAGAGCAGAAGCAGACATATAAGTTGGGCAAAAAGGGCTTTGAATAGCAGATTCTCAGAGGATTCTTTGAGTTTTCCTGCTATGAGGAGGTTTCCGGCCAAGGCTCCGATTGTAGCAGCGGTTTGAATACTCCCGAATTGAACAGAGGAAAACCCTAAAATAACTCGTGACATGTACGGGAGGATAACCACAAAAATCGGATTCAACAAAGTATTTAGGACTATTCCAAGGCTAATAAGGATGAGTAAACTCTTTGAATTTTTTATGAATTCAAAACCTTCGAGCATATCTTCCCATACTTCCCCGAGACCTGAAATCTTACGGCTTTCCCACTGGTACTCTATTAACATCTCAAAGAGGCCGGAACCAAAGAAACTTATTGCGTTTATTAGGATTGCAAGCTTAAGCCCACCAAATGCGTAAATTATTCCTCCCAGTATAGGTCCGGCGATTCTTATTATCTGGCCACCACTCTGAAGTGTAGAATTAGCCTGAGCAAGTTCTTCTCTTTTTACAAGATCGGGGAACATTCCAGAGATCCCTGCTGAGAAAAATGCGCCCATAACACTCATGATTACTTGAATAACAAGCAGACTCTGGATATCGAGTAGATTGAAGAGAATAACGCCGAAAAGGAGAACACCTCTAGCTATGTCAAGCCACGCCATTAGATTTTTTCGGTTATAGCGGTCACCAATTACACCGGTTACTGGATTCACTAAGAGTCTTGGAACCAGTTCAGCTATTATAAAAATGCTCATTATGGCTCCACTACCGGTTTTATCTAAGACATAAAAATGTCTTGGATTACCCATCCAACTTGAGATATCCACCTGCCAATGGCATAGAGCCAGAAGTTCTTATTGAGCATTATGTTATCACCAAATTACAGTAGGAATGCTCAATTGGAATTATATTTGTGATCAGTGGTGATCATTCTACTCAAAGAGTTGTGGGCGGATGTTTGGTTAATCTTCATCAAGAAATCCCTTCAGCTCTTCAAAGTTCTTAACATCAACCCACATATGGATGAATTTTTTGGAAAGAGAAAATACTCCAGATTCAAAATGCTTTTAAAATTGGCTGTACCATTT
>JALTMZ010000143.1:0-10755 GCA_027001105.1 Thermococcus sp. | reverse complement strand
AAGTTCATCGGCTCCGCCTTCGGCGGCACTCCCCGGGCAGAAAAGGTTAGTCCCTTTTCAATAAAAGGGTTTCGAAAGGGAGCAGAAAAGAAAGAAGCTCACTTCTTGAGCTTCTCGCACTTCTCGACGAAGTCCTTGAGGATGTCGTAGAGCTTTGGCTGCCCAATTTCCTCGAGCTCATACCTAACACGAACGGCTGGCTTGTTGATGTTGAGGATTCTCCTCAGGTCAATTGGTGTTCCAATAACAACGACATCAGCATCTGCCCTGTTTATTGTCTCCTCAAGCTCCTTAATCTGCTTCTTGCCGTATCCCATTGCTGGGAGGATAACATCTAAGTGTGGATACTTCTTGTAGGTCTCAACGATAGAACCAACGGCATATGGTCTCGGATCAATAATTTCCTTAGCTCCAAACTTCTTGGCAGCAATGTAACCTGCTCCATACTTCATGCCGCCGTGTGTGAGTGTTGGTCCATCTTCAACGACAAGAACTCTCTTACCTTTGATCAATTCTGGCTTGTCAACGAAGATTGGGGAAGCTGCTTCAATAACGATAGCGTTTGGATTAACCTTCTCGATGTTTTCTCTAACTTTCTGCACGTTCTCTGGATAAGCTGTCTCAACCTTGTTGATAATGATAACATCAGCAGCCCTGAAGTTAGTCTCACCTGGGTGGTACTTGAGCTCGTGTCCGGGTCTGTGGGGATCAGCTACAACAATCCAGAGATCTGGCTCATAGAACGGGAAGTCGTTGTTCCCTCCATCCCAGAGGATTATATCGGCTTCTTTCTCTGCTTCTCTGAGAATCTTCTCGTAGTCAACACCAGCATAAACTATGTGACCGTAATCAATGTGTGGCTCATACTCCTCTCTCTCTTCGATTGTACATTCGTACTTGTCAAGGTCTTCATAGGTTGCAAACCTCTGGACAATCTGCTTTCTCAAGTCACCATAAGGCATTGGGTGTCTTATGACGGCAACCTTGTATCCAAGCTCCTTCAAAATCTTAGCAACTTTTCTTGATGTCTGACTCTTTCCAGAACCAGTTCTGACAGCTGTAACAGCTATAACTGGTTTGCTTGACTTGAGCATTGTGCTCTTAGGCCCAAGAAGCCAAAAGTCAGCACCAGCAGCATGGGCTCTTGAGGCTAAGTGCATAACGTGTTCGTGTGATACATCAGAGTAAGCAAAAACTGCAATGTCAATGTCATGCTCCTTGATTATCTTCTCTAAATCATCTTCGCTCCAGATTGGGATACCGTTTGGATAGAGAGGACCAGCTAATTCTGGTGGGTAAATTCTACCCTCAATATCTGGGATCTGCGTGGCTGTAAATGCTACGACTTCATAATCGGGGTTGTTCCTAAAGAAGACGTTGAAGTTGTGGAAGTCTCTTCCAGCAGCTCCCAGAATAATAACTCTTTTTCTTTTCTTCTCGGCCATTTCAATCACCTCAAAAATTCCATACTGGCAAAAAGGTATCAATTTTGGCATTTATAACCATTTTCGTTGAATAATGAAAGAGTTTGGCAAAAATTCTTTGGATGTGCATTTTTAAATTGGAAGAAGCTTCGAAAATCAAGTGGCAATCTTTGATTCACAATTACCAGCAAACTTAATAATTCCAAATGCCAATTCAATTTTCGGTGTCTCTAAATGAACGAACTTGAAGTTAGAACCCACACTGCTCTTCATGTTGTTAAGGGTGCAGTTGTCAAAGTGCTTGGAGAAAAAGCAAAGTGGACTGCAAGTGTCTATGTCAGTGAAAATCATGGAAGATTAACAGTCAAATTTGATCGAAAACCCACCCAAGAGGAAATTGCCGAAATTGAGAGAATGGCAAATGAGAAAGTTAGGGAAAATGTCCCCATTCATGTATATGAACTGCCGAGAGAAGACGCTGAAAGGAGATTTGGTGAGGATATGTATGATCTATTTCCAATTCCCTCAGAGATTAAGACACTAAAAGTAGTCGTTATTGAAGGTTGGAATGTCAATGCATGCAATAAACAGCATACAAAAACAACAGGGGAAATCGGAAAGATAAAAATCAAGAAGGTGAGATTCAGAAAGAGCAAAGAGTTGCTCGAAATTAGCTTTGATATTCTATGACTTAAGCCCATGCCTCACTTCCCAGAGCTCATCATTTCATCTACCCATCCTGGCTTTGTAAAACCTTTTTTCACTTCACTGTAAGTGATTATATACATCAGCGGTTTTTCAACATTGGGTGTCTTATAGATAAGGTAATGCCTCACTGTATGGAGTTTACCATCCCTATAGACAACTTCAATTTTGTATTGAAAGCTCTCCAGTTTCTTCATGTCCTCTTCTGTGATCTCAGTGCCCATGATTTTTGAAAGATCTTCCTTATTTGTGACATTCATTATTGCAGTATACTCATTATTTCCAGTTTTCTTGAATGTAAGTTTTTTGAGAATGTCGCTGTTAATTATCCAGCCTTGATGACCTTTCGGAACAGTCAGCATTACGAACGTGCCGACCTCTTTTAAAAACTCCTTTTCTGATGTGTACACGGTTGCATTCCCCGGGTTGTCAATAGCAAAATACCCTCTAAAGATGCTTTCATTCTCAAAGTATATGTATCCGTGAGTTTTCAGGGTGAACATTGTTACTGTAAAGTTTATCGCCTCCCTCACAATCTTACCGTTTTTAGATTCAACGCTAACCCACATATCAACCATGTCATAAACTCCAGCACTGTTGGGATCAAACATTTTAATTGAAAAACCTGTTGTTAAGCTGTCTGCAGAGTTAAGCTCCATAAGATCTGCCTTTGGATTAGGCTCACTCATACAGCCCGCAGAGAATACAGCAAGCAACATTGCTATAATCAAAACGCTGCCGATTTTTTTCATAGCCACACCTCCTGACACCTATGTCTGCTCTACCAAACAATCTTCCAGCTTTTCCATTTCACATTCTCTAACTCCAAATCTTCCCAACTGATGCAGTGTTTTGAGTCCAGTTCCTGTTAGTATACTCACAACTCTCTCATCTTCCCTAATTCTGCCTTCCTCTCTGAGCTTTTTCACAGCTGCTATGCCAGTTGCAGAAGCTGGCTGGACAAATATACCTTCTTGAGCGAGCATTCTCTGAGCTTTAAGGATTTCCTCATCGCTAACAGCCACACATATGCCGTTGAGCTTTTTCAAAAGCCTCAATACAGCATTTCCGCTCGGCGGATATGGATTTTCAATTGCATGCGCTATTGTGTGCGGATTTTCAAATCTTTCAATTTTTTCTTTCCCTTCAATGAAAGCTTTGTAAATCGGTGAGCAGCCTTCAGCTTGGACACAAACAAATGTAGGCAGCCTATCAATAAGCTCACTCTTTTTGAGCTCAAGGAAGCCCTTTATGATCCCTCTAATCAGTCCACCAGAGCTTGTCGGAACTACAATGTAATCTGGCATGACCTCTTCAACAATCTCAAAGCTTATACTCTTATATCCCTCTATACGGAATGGGTCATCGGAATTTATGAAGTAGATGCCAAGCGTCTGTCCAAGCTTAAGGCTTTCATAGTAGAGTTTTCCATAATCACCTCTAACTTTTATAATCTCAGCTCCGTAAACAGCAATCTGCTTAAGCTTTTCCTCTGCTATGTTTGAAGAGACGAGAATGTAAGCCTTCAACCCTGCTTTCGATGCATAAGCTGCAACACTTGCAGCCATATTGCCAGTTGAAACAGTTCCAACTTTGTCAAAGCCCAGCTGTAAAGCTCTATGGATTCCTAAAAATGTCCCCCTATCCTTAAAGCTCCAAGTTGGGTTAACAGTTTCGTTTTTTAAATAAAGCTGAATTCCGAGCTCTTTTGAGAGTTTCCTTGCTCTTATAAGTGGAGTATCTCCCTCTCCCAGGCTTAAATCCAAGTCAATTTCAAAAGGAAAGAACTGAACAAAGCGCTCCCAAACACTTTTTCCGATTCCAGCAAAGCCTTCAAAAAGCTCAAGCTCTAAAGGCTCTCCACACTCACACCTCTGATATGGCTTTCTCAGAGAATACTCTCTACCGCAAGCTGTACATCTAAGCATTCTTCAGCCTCCTAACCGCTGTAAACATAACATATCTCCCTTCTTGTTTAATTGTAAATGATAGTCCAAATTCTTGATGTGCCTTAACGTAGTTATCTCCAATTGTTTTGAGTGCATTATAGAACTTCTCAGCGCTGTTCTCATCTCCCCAAGCAGTTTTCCAAGCTAAGATTAAGCTTGTAGAGTTTTGAGCCAAAATTAACTTATCCCCCCTCCACCCATCCGCAATCTCCTTTGCCTCTTTTTCCTTATAATTGTGAACAAGTAAGAGCAAATAGACATAAAATTCTCCCATCGTGTCTTCATGGATTACCCCACCATTTCTAACGCTTAAACTCACATTTTCTGGCAATGTATAGCTCAGATACACTTCTGGGTTCATTACCTGCTGAGTTGTAACTGGCAACTTTGAGTATGCCCTATTAACCAGACCCCAACCACTTTTCTCGTAGAGATACTGCACAAATTTATCGCCAAAAACGTAAGGGAAAGCGTTTAAGCTCCAAACAGGGTCTTCGAGGTATAGAGCTGTTATCTTCTCTATTGGAATGTGGTGCCTTTTGCAGTATAAATCAGCGACTAAGTCAGCATCCCCTTCAACCAAGGCCCTTATAGCGAGGGTCGAATCTAAAGTTGGCCCAGAATAAGGAGCATTAAAATTCTGCTTCTGCAAAACATGAGTTAGCTCATGAGCAACAACTCTATAGGCAGTTTCTCCACTTTCCAAGAAGTTCTCTTCAATGATATAGACTTTATTCCCTATGGTTGCAGCAATCCATGAAGCTGTTTGCTCTTTTTTCTCTTTTGTTAAATTATAGCTTGGAGGGACAAGAAAAGTCATCTTATATATTGCCTCCCACATTCTAAGTTCATATATATTCTCCTCTGAAGGGCCCCATTTTTCTAAAGCTTCTTGCCTTGTAATCACAATTATTTTAGGCGATTCTTTGAATGTGAGATTTCTAATCTCCTGAACTTCACTCTCAATCTCCTGAACCTTTTGGAGTACTTGTTTTGCCCTTTCATCTATTGAACTAACTCTAATTTGATAAAATGATGCAATAAGAATAACGATTAATATCAACGCTATTAGCTCAAATTTCTTTTTCACATCACTCACCTTCGAAAGGTTATTTAGTGAAATACTCTTATAATCCATTTGGTGCCGCTACATGGGAAGGATTGTGGATGTAAATGAGGCAATTGATGAAATTCCAGACAATTCAATAATAGCTGTTTCAGGATTTAACTTACTTGTTGCCCCGGAGTATCTGCTTCTTAAACTGTTCGAGTACTACAAAGAGACAGGACATCCAAAGAATATTTTCTTGGAAGTCAATCCAATTCCAACATCCCCAAACGGTGTTCTCGATAGTATAATGAAAGAACTCTACAATAATCCAGATCAAGATTTCCTCTCAGGAATCCTTGTTACATATCCAGGCTGGTCTCCCTATCTGCAAAGGCTGATTCAAGAAAACAGAATTGAAGGATACACATGGTCTATTGGAACGGCTTCGTGGTTTTTCAGAGAAGTTGCGAGAGGCTTTCCAGGAGTTATAACAAAAGTTGGAATAGGGACGTTCCTTGATGGAAGACAAGATACCGGGTATTTAAATGACCTTGCAAAAGAAAAGAAGAGATGTAAAGTTCAGCCGATCGAAATTAACAGAGATGAATATCTCCTATATACTGCCCCAAAGCCAAATGTTGCATTCATAAGGGGAACAACGAGCGATGAAATCGGAAACATAACAACAGAGAGAGAAGGGGCATTTACGGACATTTTAAATATGGCCCAGGCTGCTAAATCTCTACCAAATCCGGGAATTGTGATAGCCCAAGTTGAAAGGATTGCAAGATTCGGCTCTCTACACCCTCAAGATGTGAAGGTTCCGGCACCCTTAGTGGATTATGTAGTCATTGCTCCAAAGGAATATCACAAGCAGAGTGCAAACATTCAGTATGACCCAAGAATTTCCGGTGAGATTATTCCTCCAGCTAAACCAAAAGTTCTAGAGATTCCGTTAAATATTCGAAAAGTCATTGCAAGAAGAATTCTGCTTGAGATGGTTGAGATTATCAAAAAGCTCGGCAGACCAATCTTGGTTAACTTAGGAATAGGTGTTCCATCAGAGGTGGCAGCAATTGCAACTGAAGAAGGCGTTCAAGATTATCTCTTTACTACAGTTGAATCAGGCCCCTTTGGAGGTGTTGCACTGACAGGGCCAGATTTTGGAGCATCAATAGGGCCATTTGCTATAATTTCAATGGCAGACCAGTTTGCCAATTATGAGGGTGGTGTTATTGATGCCGCGAGCTTAGGATTCCTGCAGTTGGATAGGTATGGGAATGTCAATCCCTCAATCTTGCCGGGCAGATTGCCCGGACCTGGAGGTTTTCCAGTGATATCATTTGGCTCTCCAAGGATAATCTTTGCTGGAGGATTTACCGCAGGAAAGAGGGATATCAGAGTTGAAAATGGGCAATTGAAAATTATTAAAGATGGTAGCATTATCAAATTCGTAAATCGAGTCTACAAAATAGTTTACAATGGTAAAGTTGGCTTGGAAAGGGGTCAGAAAGTCATATATGTAACAGAAAGGGCTGTGTTCAGGCTTACAAAAGAAGGATTAATCCTTGAGGAAATTGCTCCGGGTGTGGATGTAGAAAAAGACATTCTAGCAAAAATGGAATTTGAGCCTAAAATAAGTCCGATGATAAAAGAAATGGACAGAAGATTATTCTTAGCGGGCAAAATGAGATTGAAAGAAGAAATCAAAGAAGCACTCAGTTGAGTGTTTTCGTTCTGTTTTTATTCTTTGAACTCCACGAACTCCTCTTTCATTCCTTCTTTTGTAATTACAACCACTTGGATTTTCCTATCTCCCGTGTAAACGTCCCTCTTACCAGCTGTTCTGACAGCCCTAATTGCCAATTCTCTTGCCTCTTCAATGCTCATATCCTTCTTATATCCCTCTTCAAGAATTGCTATTGCAAAAGGTGAACCTGAACCCGTTGCTGTGTAGTCGTCAAATATCAAGCCCCCAAGTGGATCAAGATTTGCCAAAGTTGGTTCCTCGACGTATCCACCGATAATTATCTGCACAAGGTAAGGAAACCATTTATTTTCATTTAAAATATTGCTCAGGAGATTTGCCATTGCTTTTGCAGTCATTGGCATCCCCCATGTGAACTGATAATACCGAGCTTCTGCCTCAAGCATCCTCGCAAGCATTTGGACATCTCCAACGCTTCCTGCAGTCGTTATTGCAATCCTATCTGTGATTGGGAGGATCTTTTTGATGTTAAGGGTTTCGACCATATGGTCGAGAGAAGCCTGAGTATCAGCTACTAAAACAACACCTTCCTTAACTCTAATTCCAACAGTTGTGGTTCCAGTCTTCTTTTCCATATTCTCACCTCCTAAGGTGAAAATAATCTGGAAACTTTTTAAAGTTTAGCTTAAACACAACACTCAAAAAGAAAAGCAACAAATCAACTAACCTTAAAGCGGTTAAAAATTAATATTTGAAATTTATTGCTCTATGGAGTCTTTACAGTTCTCACAGACCCATTTCTCCTGCCCGCCAATGTACACCTTGTAAAGCGGCCCATACTGTCCACAAACTTCGCAGATACCATAGACCTCAGTTTCGCTTTCCACTGATTCCACTTCCTGTTCTTCACTGTTGTACATTGCTAATGCAGCAAGCAGGTCAGCTGCAGTTACAAATCCTATTGGCTTGCCCAATTTTGTAACAAGTATTCTCCTAACACCTTTGTCCATCATAAGTTCAATTGCATCTTGGATGTCATAGTCGTATTCAATTCTGACTGGATTCTTAGTCATTATCTCTCTGACTTTAATATGTTTTGGATTTTTACCCTTGGCAACTATCTTATCCAAAATATCCCTGTCCGTCACTATCCCAATGATCTCCTCATTCTCAACAATCACTGCACTGCTAACCTTATTTTTGGCCAGAATCTTCGCAACTTTATCGACACTATCATCTGGCTTAACAACCACTGCCTTTCTTTTAAGCACTTGCTCCACAGTTATCTTTGGCATCATTGCTATTCCCTCCTATTCATGTGGAGATATGAGGAGAAACTTAAAAATGTTTTGGGATTAGAGGTTTCTTCTTGCAAACCAGCGTGTGAACGCGAAGAAAAGAATTACAAACGTCATAATTCCAATTATGTGAGGGAGATATGTCAACTGCGGAGTTACAGCCTTCTGGAGTGTTGATACAGTGGTAGAAGTTACAGTGGTTGTTGTAGTTGTTGCTTCAGGAGCTCTCTGGATCGTCATTACTTGAGTAACATTTTCCACTGCAGTTTGAGTAACGTTTTTCATTATTTCTTCCTTCATAACCTTTGGAGCTTGTACGGCAGGAGCAAACGCAGCTTTTGAGAGAGTGTAGACTCCATAAGCAATTAAACCCGCAATACTTAAGCTGATTACCTGAATTTTCTCAAAAGTTCTTAATATCCTATCTTTCACAGACATTCTTCTTGGAAGGAGGAGTATAGGTTTAGGGGATGCACGGTAAAGTTTGACTTCTTGTAACCTTTTTCCATACCTCTTGCCTGCAACTTCAACCAATCCAACTTTAAGCATCTTATCAATATGATACGAAACAGTTGAAAGAGGGAGATCTAACTCTCTGGCAATCTCAGAAAGAGAAAGTGTTTTCTCTTGAAGAAGCTTCAGAATGGCCAATGATTTCTCGTTCATAAGTATTTGAGCAAGCTCTTTAGCCTTCTCATCATCAACGCTGATCGTCTCAAATTCCACAAAACTCACCAATAGAACTAAGCAGGCAACAAATATTAAGATTTTCTTTTACTTCAAATAAGCTGGAATTAAAACTTAGAAATCTGTAAAGTGATGAAAAGGAAAGAAAAGTTAAACTATTAACTTCATGGCTTCTCCAAAATGATCTCAATTGTTGAGGTGTTTGCTGTTCTTCCGTCTGCAGTTGGGAGCTCTTCTGTGCCTATCTTGATCTCCTTAACCCTAACCTCTGGCAAGAACCTGTTCCTGACGATTTCTGCAACGTCAACAGCTCTGCTTATAGCTCTTCCTCTTGCTTTAATTGAGACCTCCTTTGCACCCTCGTTGAACTGGGTTATAACGGCAAGGACGTAGTTCATAACAGGCTTCTTTCCGATGTAAACAACATGCTCTTCTGCCATCTTTGGCACCTCCGAAAGTTTTGTCATAGCCTTTTCGTGAGTTTTACGTTAAATACTTTTCGGTTGGGTTGAATATTCAGCAAAAATGTACCATGGATTTCTCCATCGCTTAGACATAAAGATGTTTATGGCAAATGCTTTTAAGATAGAATTGTTACATCAATCTGGTGATATCATGGCTGTTCATCCAATCGATTATCGCTATGGTAGCGAAGAAATGAGAAAAATCTGGGAAGAGGAAAACAAGCTACAGAAACTCCTTGATGTTGAGGCGGCTTTAGCGAGAGCACATGCGAAAGTCGGAAATATCCCCAAAAAAAGTGCGGAAGTAATAAGCGAAAAGGCCAATATAAAACACGTCAAACTTGAAAGAGTGAAAGAAATCGAGGCGGAAATCCATCATGATATTATGGCTGTTGTAAAAGCTTTAAGCGAAGTTTGCGGTGAGCATGGCAAGTACGTTCACCTTGGAGCTACTTCAAATGATATAATTGATACTGCAAATGCTCTTCTTATTAGAGACTCTCTGGAGATAGTTCTTAAAGATCTGAGGGAACTGAGAACAATCCTAAAAGAACTTGCAAAAGAGCATAAATACACTGTTTGTATTGGAAGAACTCATGGACAACATGCTGTTCCCACAACATACGGGATGAAGTTTGCTATATGGCTTGATGAGATACAGAGACACATTGAAAGGATAGAGCAAGCAAAAGAAAGAATTTTAGTCGGACAGATGAGCGGTGCTGTTGGGACTATGGCATCTTTCGGAGAAAAAGGATTGCATATTCAACGTTTAGTTATGGAAGATTTAGGATTAAAACCTGCAAGAATAAGCAATCAGATAATCCAAAGAGATATTTATGCTGAGCTCGTCATGATTTTAGCTTTGATAGCATCCACTCTGGACAAAATGGCTCTTGAGATTAGAAACCTTCAGAGAACTGAAATTCTTGAAGTTAGCGAACCTTTTGGAAAGAAGCAGGTTGGTTCATCAACAATGCCTCACAAGAGGAATCCAATAAGGAGCGAAAAAATCTGTGGGCTTGCAAGGATTATATACTCTAATGTTATCCCGGCACTTCTAAACAACCCACTATGGCACGAGAGAGACTTAACAAACTCTTCGGTGGAGAGAGTAATTCTTCCAGAAACATTCATGCTGTTGGATGAAATGCTAAAAAATATGAAAAAAGTACTCTCTGGCTTGGAGTTTTTCCCTGAAAATATAAAACGTAACCTCTACTTAACAAATAACCTCATAATGGCGGAACCATTAATGCTGAAGTTAACAGAGAAAGGAATGGGAAGACAGGAAGCTCATGAAGTTGTTAGACAAATCGCCATGAAAGCATTTTATGAAAAAAGAGACTTAATTGAGGTTGCTAGAGAAAATGAAGTTGTGAGGAAATACTTAGATGATAAGGATTTTGAGGAGTTAAAACTTGAGAACTACATTGGACTAGCTCCACAGATAGTAGATGATGTAATTC
>JALTMZ010000142.1 GCA_027001105.1 Thermococcus sp. | reverse complement strand
TCTCATCTCTCCCTTCAAAAGCTCATCCAAAACGAGCAGAGTCTCAATTGCTCCATAATTCGCTGCTTCTTCGACCTCCTTTATACCATAAGCCACCAATCCATTCTTTGCAATCTCCTCTATGACATTCTCCACGAGCTGAATTTCCTTTGCGACTCTATTTTCATGGTAAACCTTGTCAACGGTCCCTCTCCTGATAACTTCATAAATCCCTGTTCTTCCTGTGACACTCGTGTCCTCAATTACAACACGCTTTGCTAACTCCGGATAATTCTCCTGAAGGAACCTGTAAAAGTTCTCCTTCACAAAGCCGGGACCAGCAACAATAGCTTTATCCACCTTTTCTCTCTCCATAATTTCAACCATTGTCTTTGCTAAATCGTGGAAGAACTTCATTTCCTCAGCTTCTCTATTTGTGCTGTATCTCTTCCCCCCAAGGTTGTGTCTTATGTTGGCAATTATATCAACGCCGTATTCTCTCACGAGAGCAATATCAGCCTCACCATCATCCACAACAACAATCATAATTCTCGCTCTCTGAGAAGCTTCAACTGCTTGCTTTAATCTTTCCAAGTGGTGAGCCTTCCATTTGGGCTTTTGAATTGTAATAATGCTGTTCTCTTCAACTGCTATTGTGTGATACTTGCCAAGAGGAACCTCCTCTCTTGAGGCATACACTATTGGACCAGTAACCCTCAACGCATTTGCAAACTTGTGGAAGTTGATTTTTTCAGCCCTAATACCCAAAAACACTGGAATTGCTTGGACCTTTTCTGGTCTAAGGGAATCACTTCTCTGACTCTGCTTTCTGAGGGTCTTTGCATAAACTACATCCCCTTCCTCAATGATGTGATAAAGATGCCAGAGGTCATCGAGAGTTTCGGCTTTAACTTTAATCTTGCCCTCCTTGGGATTCTGGTCAAGTATTTTCATTCTCTCACCTCCCCTATGTTCTCGAGGAAAAAGGTTTTAAATATCTCGATAGTACATGTATTCGTGCATGCATGCACAGGTGATTAAAAATGGGAAAAACAATAACCATATCAGATGATGTTTATTGGGAGCTTGTGAGGATTAAGGGGAAAAAGAGCTTCTCAGAAGTTATCAGAGAGCTTATAAAGAAAGAAGGAAATCTCAACATCTTGCTAATAGGATTTGGAACAAGAAGTAAGGAAGATGCCGAAAAGCTTGAGAAGGAATTAAAGGAGGCACAAAAATGGATGCAATCCTTGATACAAGTGTGATAATTGAGGTTTTTAAAGGAAATTCAAAAGTCGTTAAGTCTCTGCCTTCTGAATGGGTTTACGGTCTCTCTGCAATCACAGTTTTTGAGCTTTACTGTGGAACTCTGAAGGAAAAAGAAGAGCTTATGATTGAAAAGCTACCAAAACTGCACTTTGACGAAAAAAGTGCAAAGATTGCCGGAGAAATCTACAGAGACTTAAAGAAAAAAGGCAATCTACCGCCTGCTAAAGATTTATTGATAGCTGCCAATGCAATAGCTCACGATAAAATGCTTGTTACCTGTGATAAGGACTTTGAACTGTTCACTGAATATGGCTTAAAAGTTAAGATAATAAAAAAGGATTAAATCAGCTCTCTCTCAATCTTTGTGAGCCTCTTTGCTCCATCTTTCGTTATAACAACTGTATCCTCAATTCTGACGCCACCAAGCTTTGGAATGTAAATTCCCGGCTCAATCGTTATGACCATTCCTTCCTTGAGAACAGTCTCATCGTACTGGCTTATCCTCGGAGGTTCATGAATTTCTAACCCAACTCCGTGGCCAAGGCTGTGGATAAAGTAATCACCATAGCCATATTCCGCTATGATGTCCCTTGCTATGCTGTCAAGTTCCTTCGCAGTCATTCCTGGCTTGGCTTTTTCAACAGCTGTCTTTTGAGCCTCAAGAACTATCTCATAAATCTCCTTCTGCTTCTCATTGGGCTTTCCAACAACTATGGTTCTGGTGATGTCAGAATTGTAGTGCCTGTAAAGTGCCCCCAAATCTATGACAACCAAATCCCCTCTTTCAATCCTCTTATCGCTTGCAACCCCATGAGGGAGAGCTGACCTGTGACCGCTGGCGATGATTGTATCAAAGGCTGGCTTTTCAGCACCGTTCATCTTCATAACATACTCAACCTTCGCTGCTATTTCCCTTTCTCTCTTCCCTTCGCTGATTTCTTCAATAGCCGCCATAACAGCCATGTCAGCTAATTCACACGCGCTTTTGATTATCTCGAGTTCTTCTTTGGTTTTCACAATTCTAAGGTCTTTTATAACATCATCAATGCTCTTGAACTCTTTTATCTCAGCTTTTTCTTTAAGTGCATTCATGAAGGAAAAGTTTGTTGAGCCTTCAATACCCAAAATATTGTAAGGTTTGAGCTTTTCGTAAAGTTCCGGCAGCCTCTTGAACTTTTCAACGGGTAGTTCAGTCTCTTCTTTTGTTGCTTCATATTCAAGTTCGGGAACGTAAATTATAGCCTCATCCGGAGTAACAATCAAATACCCCCCAGCTAACGGAGAAGCTCCAGAAAAGTAGAATAAGTTTTCATGTTTAGAGATAAGTGCTGCATCAATTGAGTTCTCATTTATAAACTTTTGAAGCTTCTTTATTCTTTCCATTTTCATGATCACCACCAAAGCTGAATAGCTGGGAGAGAATAAAACCCTTTCCATCAATAAATTTAAAAGCCCTCTTCAGTAGGCATTAACGGTGAGAGCGATGAAGGGGATAGTGTTAAGCTACATGAGGAGTAAGGAAAATCAGCACAACCACCACATGATTATCAAGCCTCTCGGAATTGAGAGCAGGGAAGAGGCAGCAAAGCTCATAGGAAAGAAAGTCATTTGGAAGAGCCCGAGCGGAAAAATAATTGCCGGCAAAATTGTCAAGCCACATGGAGTTAGGGGCGAGGTTAAGGTAAGGTTTGAAAAAGGCTTACCCGGACAAGCTCTTGGAGATTACGTCGAAATTCTCTGATTTCTTTTCTTCTCCAGCCTAAGCTTTTTGTAAATAAATTGGTGGTACCATGGAGCTGATAGAAATAAGGGAAGGAAAAGCAAGGGTTCTTGTTCCAAAAGCTGAGCGTATTTATGATGCTCCAGTTTTTTACAACCCCGTGATGGCTCTGAATAGGGATTTGAGCGTTCTTCTCCTCAAGGCCATTGAAGCGAAGAGGGTTTTAGATGCTTTAAGTGCCACAGGGATCAGGGGAATTAGGTATGCCTTGGAGACTCCTGCCGCTGAAATATGGATGAACGACATAAATCCAGATGCCTTTGAGCTGATAACCAAAAATCTGGGGCTCAACTTTCCCGGTAAAATTGAGATACATGAGAAGAAAGCAATTTTAAAAGGGAATAAGGTTTTAGTCGCAACAAACTCGGATGCCAACAGATTGATGAATGAGCAATTCAGGTACTTTGACTTCATTGATTTAGACCCCTTTGGTTCTCCAATGGAGTTCTTAGACTCTGCCTTGAGGAGTGTAAAGCGGAAAGGAGTTTTAGCCCTAACCGCAACAGATACTGCTCCTCTCTGCGGAGCTCATCCAAAGGCATGTTTAAGAAAATACAACGCAGTACCAATAAGAGGCGAGCTCTGCCATGAAGCGGGGCTGAGGATTTTAATAGGAACCATTGCGAGATATGTTGCAAAGTACGACATGGGGTTTGAGGTTCTTTTTGCATATTATAAAGACCACTACTTCAGGGCATTCTTAAGGTTCAAAGATGGGGCAAAGAAAGGGGATGAGACTTTAGAAAAGCTCGGGTATTTGTATTTTAATGAAAAGAGTGGGAAGTTTAAGATTGAGAGAGGCTTCCTGCCAAGCAAACCTAAAGCTTATGGACCTTTGTGGCTTGGGGAGCTCAAAAATCAAAAAATAATTAATGAGATGCATAAACTCGCCGAGAAGGAGGAGATTGCAGAGAAAAAGAAAGTGCTGAAGTTTTTAGGAATCATCAAAGAGGAACTTGACGTTCCATTTTTCTATGATACT
>JALTMZ010000141.1 GCA_027001105.1 Thermococcus sp. | reverse complement strand
GTTAAACCCCATGGAGCTCTCTATAACGCTTTAGTCAAAGATGAAGAGCTTGCAAGAGGAGTTCTTGAGGGAATAGCAGATTTTGACAAAAAGCTGATTTTTGTAGGATTATCACTCTCAAGGCCCTTAGAGATTGCTGAAGAGATGGGGCTTAAAGTTGCCCACGAAGTTTTTGCTGATAGGGCTTACAACCCAGATGGAACTTTAGTGCCGAGGAGCAAAGAAGGTGCAGTAATTCACGATAAGGAACTTATAGCGGAAAGAGTAATTTCGATGGTCAAGGATGGTGGCGTTAAAGCAATCAACGGTGAATGGGTTGAGCTTAAAGCCGATACAATTTGCGTCCACGGTGACAATCCAAAAGCTCTTGAGATTACAGCTTACATCAGAAAGCGGTTAGAGGAAGAGGGAGTCAAGATTGTGCCGATGAGAGCAGTAGTATAGCAACAACTTTTAAGGAGTAGGAAGACAATTCACCGGAGGGGAAAATTATGGGAGTGATAGAGGCAATTTATGAGAATGGCGTGTTTAAGCCTCTCAGGAAAGTGAAAGCACCAAAAAGGGTTAAGCTGATAATACTAAAAGACTTTGAAAAGGACTTAGAAGAAGTTTTTGGTATTCTCAAGGAGGATATAGACGTCAAAAAGCTCAGAAGTGAGTGGGATAGAAATGTACTTAGTTGATATTGACATTATAATTGACATCCTCAGAGGCGTCAAGGGGTCAAAGGAGTTTCTCCTCGATATATCCAAAGAAGGGGTCTTTCTCTCAGTAATCAGTATGGCTGAGATATTTTCGGGGAAAGAGACAAGAGACCCAATAAAACATGAGAAAATCTTGAGGTTTCTGTCCCATTTTGAAGTGATGCCTCTAACTCAGGAAATTGCCATTCTGGGAGGGGCAATAAGAAGGGATTATCAAATTGGCTTGGGTGATGCGTTGATTGCTGCAACTGCAATTCACAATGGATTAACAGTGGTGACCTACAACACAAGACATTTTGAAAAAGTTGAGGGTTTAAAAATTTTAAAACCAAACTACAGGTGATTCCATGTTCCCCCAGTTCAAACCAGCTGGAGACTCTGCTTTAGTTATTATTTTTGGAGATAGAATAGATGAAGAGATTAACAAAAAAGTCCATGCAGTTGCCAATGCTATAGAAAAAGCCTCTCCAGATTGGCTCATTGAAGTTGTTCCTACCTATACAAGCGTCTATGTGTATTATGATCCACTCGAGCTCAGCTATCAAGAGGCTCTTGATGCCATTAGGCCTTTCCTCTCAGCGGAACCAAAAGAGGAAAAGCCAAGGATTGTAGAAATTCCGACGGTCTATGGTGGAGAGTTTGGGCCAGATATTGAGTTTGTAGCTCAGCATAACAGTTTGACTGTTGATGATGTCATCGAAATTCACTCAAAGCCCCTCTATAGAGTTTACATGCTTGGATTTACGCCAGGATTCGCTTATCTTGGGGGAATGGATGAAAGGATTGCAACTCCTCGTTTAGAAAAGCCACGCTTGAAAGTGCCAGCAGGGAGTGTTGGCATAGCTGGAAAGCAGACGGGCATTTATCCCATAGAAAGCCCCGGCGGATGGAGACTTATTGGGAGGACACCGCTGAGACTTTTCACTCCAGAGAAAGATCCACCAACTCTGTTACGGCCGGGCGATTACGTCAAGTTCGTACCAATAAGTGAGGAGGAGTTTTGGGAAATCTATAAGAGAGAGTGGGGCGAGCAGAAATGATTGAGCTCATTAATGTTCCATCCCTCACCACAATCCAAGACCTTGGAAGATACGGCTATCAGAAGTTTGGAATCCCCGTTAGCGGAGTCATGGACGAAGTGAGCGCGCGCTTGGCTAACTACCTTGTTGGGAATCATGACAATACCCCTTTAATCGAATTTGTCTTGAAAGGACCCTCCATAAGATTCCACACCTCAGCAGTTTTTGCAGTTGCTGGAGATGTTGATGTAAGGTTAAATGGAATCCCAATTGAACCTTGGCAGAGCCACTGGGCTAAGAGGGGAGACGTTCTTGAGGTAGGGACTTTAAAGAGCGGTGTTTATGGATATATAGCATTCTCTGGTGGAATTTTATGTGATAAAATCCTTGGAAGCTGTGCAACTTATTTGAGGGCAAAGCTCGGGAGAGCTTTGAAGCAGGGAGATAAGCTCAAGCTTGGATATGCAATTCTGACAGGGAAGGAAGGAAAAGCTCTTCCAGAACCATTAATCCCACGCTACTCAAACGAAAATGAAATTAGGGTGATTTTAGGTCCCCAGCTTGAGCACTTCACAGAAAAAGGCATTGAGACTTTTCTAAGCTCAGCCTATGAAGTCACGCCAAATTCAGACAGAATGGGCTATCGCTTAGAAGGTCCGGAAATAGAGCACTCCGAAAAGGGGGCAGATATAATCACCGATGCAATTCCTTTGGGAGCTATTCAGGTTCCAGCCAACGGGAAGCCAATAATCATGCTCGCCGACAGACAGACAACGGGAGGCTATGCAAAAATTGGGGTAGTTGCAAGAGTTGATGTGCCAAAGGTTGCCCAGACGAGAGCGGGAGGAAAGCTGAGATTCAAAGCGATAACCGTGGAAGAAGCCCAAGAGCTGCTTAGAAAGAGGGAATTTTTATTCAGAAACGTCAAGCGCCTCCTTGATGGAGAAGTGAGGGGTTACAAGATAAAAGCGCTTGGAGAAGAGTTCATGATTTTTGTGGAAAAAAGAGAAATAGAAAAGAGAACTACTCTTTTTCCCTCATAACTTTGACCACTTTGTATTTTTTACCGTTGCACTCGATTTCACCGACAATTTCGAGGATTTTAACAGTATCGCCCTCAAAAAGTCCCTCTGGCCTAATTATGTCCCTCTTCTCTGGATTATCACATTCAATGAAGTTAATTTTAATCTTTGAGCCAACTATTGCAAGCCTGGGCTCTATTGCCACCTCTATGGAAGGTTCAACGACCTCAACAACTCTGACTTTTCCTTCATGAAGGGGGCAAGAGTGTTCTATGTTCCTTACTCGCACTACTTTGTACCTCCTTCCCGGCTCCAAGTTTCCAACGCAGACCCTTGCCAATCTACAGGTTTTGCATGGGTCAGCTGGGCCGTAATAAATGAATTCAACACCAGGTTTAGCCAACTTTTCACCAACTAATGTGATTACCATTCTGACACCTCCTATGTGAATGGTGATAGTTAAATAACTCCAGTGATTTTAGCAGCTTTTTCAGCTGCTTCTCGCGTTAAACCATCCTTTCCCAAGATGGTGTATCTCTCAGGTCTGATTGTATGCGCAATGGTCAGGGCTTCAATAATGTACTCTGGATCAATGCCTAATTCATATGCATTTGTTGGAGCATTGACCTTCTTTAAGGTTTCCCTAATTTTCTGCCACTTCAGTCCGTGGAGATAAGCCATTATTATCGTCCCAACACCACACTGCTCGCCGTGCAAAGCTGGCTTAGGGGCAATTAGATCCAGGGCATGGCTGAAAAGATGTTCAGCTCCGCTCGCCGGTCTTGAAGAGCCCGCTATGCTCATGGCAACGCCGCTTGAAATCAAGCCTTTTATTACCTTTCTAACGCTTTCCTCATTACCCAGTCTTATAATGTCAGCGTTCTTTATCACCATTTTGGCACTCATTAAAGAAAGGGAAGCCGCATACTCACTGTAATATTCCCCCTTGAGTTTATGTGCTAACTGCCAGTCTTTTACTGCCGTTAGGTTGGAGATCATGTCCCCAACTCCAGCCGCAAGATACCGGTATGGGGCAGTTTTGATGACTTTTACATCGGCAATAACAGCTATTGGCGGCTTTGCCTTTATCGAAGTCTTGGCATTGAGGTCCTTAATTGAAGCATTTGCGCTTGCTATGCCATCATGAGAAGCAGTTGTGGGGAAGCTGATAAACGGAATATCACTCTTGAATGAGGCAAGTTTTGCAACGTCAATTATGCTCCCACCGCCGACAGCAACAACCCATTGAACATTCTCATTTTTTATCTTCTTGATTGCTCTTTCAACTTCTTTCATTGAAGCTTTTT
>JALTMZ010000140.1 GCA_027001105.1 Thermococcus sp. | reverse complement strand
ATATTATTCCAGCAAAAAAAGTTGGGGCTTTGAGCGTTCTGATAACAGAGCATGAAAGTGGAAGAATGAGCTTTTCTATCGAGGAAAAAGCAGATTTTGAAGTTCCAACTATGAAAGAACTTCTACAACTTTTTCGTAGGATTCTGAATACTTATGTTGTTGTTCCGGCATACAATGAGGAGCACACAATTGGAAAAGTCCTTGATGACCTTCTTATGTACTTTAAGCCAGAGCACATCATTGTAGTTAATGATGGCAGCAGGGATAAAACAGAAGAAATAGCGAAAAGCAGAGGTGTCAGGGTTCTAACACACCTTGTTAATAGGGGGCTTGGAGGTGCCCTTGGGACGGGAATAAGGTATGCTCTCCTAAAAGGAGCGGAGCTAATAATAACTTTCGACGCAGATGGGCAGCACTTAGTCGAAGATGCACTAAGGGTCATGAAACCAGTGGCTGAGGGCAAAGCTGACTTAGCAATTGGTTCGAGACTTATGGGAGATGTAAGCCAAATGCCTTTTATAAAGCGCTTTGGAAACTTTGTTCTCGATGCAATAACTGCGGTCTTTGCTGGCAGATATGTCAGTGATTCCCAAAGTGGATTAAGGTGCTTTAACAAGGAGTGTGCTTCCAAAATCAAGATAACATGTGACCGCTATGCAGTATCAAGTGAAATAATAATTGAAGCAAGCAAAAACAAGTGCAGAATTGTGGAGGTTCCCATTAGGGCCATTTATACTGAGTATGCTATGAAGAAAGGGACAAATGTATTTGAAGGCATTAAAATAGCCTTAAATCTGCTTTTTGATAAATTGAGGTGAGTGGAAATGTTGGCGGTTCAGTATATAGCAATTGTAACAATCTTCGGTTTAATGATTTATGTTTTAAGCAAATATGGAAGAAGGGAATTTGAGTGGAAAGATTTTTTGTTCTGGGAAATCCTGCTTGTGGTAATGCTGATAATTACCCTCAAACCAATTGAAATTTCACTTGAGATCAAGCGGGTTCTTGGACTCGGCAGGGGCTTAGATGCCCTCTTTGTTGTAGCAATTGGAATAAGCTACTTGATGATCTTCAAGATATACTTAGCAGTTGATAGAGCAGAAAGAGAGATAACAGAGCTTACAAGAAAGATTGCAATAGAGCTGGGGGAAATAAATGAGAAGTTAGAAGAGATAAAGAAAAAAAGCTAATCCTTATCGCAGAATTCATTTGCAAACAGTTCCTCTAAGAAAGCCTTGACCCTTTCCTTAGAGAGCTTAAACTGCCTAATTTTTATCATACCTTTTTCCTGAGCTTCTTTAAGCAGGATCTCCGTAGCTTTGTTTGGATACATTTCCTCATAAACAATCTCCTTTATCCCAGCATTTACCAAGAGCTTAAAGCAGGTGTCGCATGGAAAGTGTGTAACATAAAGCGTTGCTCCCTCAAGGCTTATCCCTTTTCTTGCCGCCATTGCTATGACATTCTGTTCAGCATGAACCGCTCTATGGCAGTGCCCATCAATGATTAGACAACCAACATCAATGCAGTGGTCCATACCTCTTGGAGCTCCATTATAACCTGTTGCAAGAATATATCCATCTTTAACAGCAACAGCACCAACTCTCAGCCTTGGACATGTTGCCCTAAGCGAAACGAGCTTTGCTATCAGCATGAAATATTCATCCTTTGTAGGACGGATTTTCTTAATTCGTTCTGCTTTTTTCTCATCGAGAACAATTTCAACCTTCACGCTCCCACCCAAAGAAGATTAAGGAATAAATCTTAAAAGAATTTTGAATCACTTGAGGGTGTCCCTAAACATAGCCCCTTCAATCTCTGCAAGTATTCTCCATATCCTCTCATCATAGCTTGGATGGGTGTCCATAAAGCTTTTCTTTTGTTTTCTTTCAATATTGGGCTCTATTCCTGGCAGAGCTGAAGCCCTAACATTTACCCTCAGATCTTCATAATATTTCAGCTCCTCAAGAGCCTCCTTAAGAGAGAAAGGTCTGTCCAAGAGATATAACGCTGTTTCATCAGCTTTGAACTCCCTCTCTTTAAGGAATTTAAGTCTCTCAATTTCATATAGCATATACAGCCCCAGCGATGCAAGTACAGCAATTGTGTTATGCACAATTAATGAAATTGCTCCAGCCAAAAAAAGCATGAAATACCTACCATATGCTATAATAGGGAATATTAAGGTGTCACCATTTTTAATATGTCCGATTTCATGGGCGGCAACACCTAAGATCTGTTCTCTGTCCAATACTTCAAACAACCCCAAAGAAAGCACAATTGAATTGCCAAACGAATAGGCGTTTGGGATATAATCGTCGAGGATGTAAACATAGGGCATCCCAATTCCAGCTTTATTAGCCATCCTGGCAATTCCGTCATACAGCCAAGGCATGTCCTCCCACTCAAGTTTGGAGTGTTCCCTTTTAAGAGAGTGCCTGGTCACCCACAAATACATTAAGAGAAGCATAGAAGCGGAGCCAAATACAACAACTAACCCAAATTTGCCCAAATATAGGATAGTTATCAAAATCTGAGCCAAGATTATGAGTCTCAGCATCTAAATCACTTCTTTATTTTCGAAAGGTATGCAAATGTCGCCTCTTTGAAATTATTCATCAGCGCGTTTAGTATTGTCTCAACAATCCTCTTTTCAAACTCCTCTCTTGTTGTCGTTATGCTGTACACATATCTCATTCCACCCCTGCCGGTTTCAACACTTCTCTTTAAAAGCCCGCGTTCACAAAGACGGTTCATTAGTATGCTGACTGTTGAGCGCCTCATTTCTGGATGTTTCTCCTTCATGTGCTCATAAACCTCTCCGGCTGTGGCTATTTTTACTTTCCACATATACTCCATAATCTCCGCCTCTAACGGCGGCAGAACTGCTCTCAGTCCCTCTTCATTCAGCTTAAATTCATGGGGCTCCATTATTTATCACTCTCCTGAAAATTATCTCGTATAGAGGATAAATAAACTTTATGTTTATATAGGTGAGCCAAAAATCTTTGTCATTCTGACAATTTGACAAATTTAGGGCTAAGAAAAAGTTATAAAGCCTGCTGGATTAACTTCGTGAGGGTCGTCATGAGGATAGTCTTTGATATTGGAGGTTCTGTTCTTGTTCCCGATAAACCCGATATTGATTTTATCAAAAAGCTTGCTTACCAGCTCGTCAAGATAAGCGAAGATCATGAAGTTGCCGTTGTTGTTGGAGGTGGAAGGGTTTCAAGAGAATACATTAAAGCAGCAAAAACATTTACCCCCAACGAGACATTCAAAGATTACATAGGAATTCACATCACACGGGCAAATGCTATGCTCCTTATAGCAGCTCTTGGAGAAAAAGCTTACCCTTTCGTTGTTCAAGACTTCAGAAAAGCCTGGGAGGTTATACAGCTCAAAAAGATACCAATCATGGGAGGAACACATCCAGGACATACAACTGATGCCGTTGCCGCTCTTTTGGCTGAATATCTGCAGGCAGACCTTTTGGTTGTGATAACAAATGTTGACGGCGTTTACGACAGCGATCCAAGGGAGAATCCAAACGCCAAGAAGCTCAGGAAGATTACAACCGCTCAGCTCGTTGAAATTGCCATGCAAGGAGAGAGCAAAGCTGGAGGGAGCAGTGTAGTTGATGCCTTGGCAGCAAAGTTCATCCAGAGAGGAAAGATCAGAACATATGTTGTCGGCAAGAACGATGCAATAAACCTCTTTGATGTCATCAGAGGAAAGCACAACGGAACGATTGTTGAGCCTGAGGATTGATTTCCAAATCCTTTTTATACTTTTTGTGGTTATATTTTAAGGGAGGGATATTATGGAGGCTAATCCGATAAACGTCTTAATCCAAGATATTGAAGAAATGAAAAAGAAGCTTGAGAAAATGGAGAAAGCTCTTCTCCAGCTTAAGGCTCAAATGCTTGAAGAGGAAGAGTTGAGTGACGAGGAAATTGAAGAGCTTGAGGAGATTGAAAAAGAAGCATTAGAGAAAAGCAAGAGCTGGGATGAGCTAAAAAGGGAGCTGGGTTTATGAGATACAGGGTCATAGTCAGCCCAAAGGCTGAGAAAAACATTCGTTCTCTCCCTCCTGCAAACG
>JALTMZ010000139.1:861-14981 GCA_027001105.1 Thermococcus sp. | reverse complement strand
ATTCTTTCAAGCCTTACTCTTTTGCCAATTCCCAAATTATTTCCTCCAGTTTTTGTTTTATAAAATTTTACCAATTATGAGTCCTAAAATAAATGCTAAGATAATTGCAATTATACATTTATTGCCAAAATTTTTGCTTTTATTAAAATTTATGATTTTACTTTTTGAACTTTTTTCTCTCATATAATCTCTATCGTAAAGTCCCATCATTCCACCTCTATCATAAGGTTATTATTCTATACTTGGGTAAAAAAGGGATTTCATCTTTTCCAAAAATAGATATTTTTTTCAAAACTTCTTTCAGAAAATCATTAACTTCTTCTTTACCTTCAATCTTCTGCACAAAACCTTCTTTGACATATACTTTTACAGGATTTTTGGGAAGTACGCTTTCTCCTCCCAATCCCATAGTTCCGTCAAAAACTATCACTCCCTCACTTTTTCCAACTGCGGGAGAAATGAATACCTCTCCAGCGGGCAAGTTGCCGCCTTTTCCTGGTTTTCTAAAATCACCGTCGTCTTTGAATGCTTTTCTTCCTTTAATGTTTATCCACAAATCTGTTCCTTTTTCAGTAGCTACATGTACTTCTTTCCCTTTATCAAGAATTTCAGCTAAGACTTGTGCCTCATGCCTAAGCCTCTCATAATCAATTGGAACAGCCCTCAAATACATGTCTATAGTGATTCCCGGGCTCCAGAAGGAGCGAATTCTCTTATCCCCCCAGAGAAGCTTTTCAAAAATGTGGGTATATTTTTGGTTATCCCTGCCTATATATCCGATATTTAATCCGAATGCATCTTTACCTAACTTTTTCTCGGTTATTGAGATCACTATGTCCGGTTCACTTTTTATAGCCTCAATTACACTTCGCTCTGCAAATTCAAGTGAAGTCTTTGGCTCTTGAATAATGATAGTAGGCTTGGCGTGAAATTCTTTAGCAGCACTGAAAAGGCTCAGTGAGATATCCAGGACTTCTCCAGGGTTAGTTATTATCAGGACTTCCTCACCTTTCTGAACATCAAGAACTTCATGCATGGCTACCTTTGAGACATCTCTTAGCTTCATAGAACCACCTAAGCAAGATTTGTTTTTAGTTCTAAATAACAATTATGGAAAAGCATAATTACCTTGAGTTCCTAATTTTCTGGTGGCGCCTTTGCTGAGTATCAGTAGGTGTTGAAAATGGAGAATCCGCAGATTACGCTCTTTGCATATTCAAAGAATAAATTCACGGAAAAGAGGCTTGAAAGTCTTGAAGAGGTCCTTAATTACAAGGACTATCCTGTGGTGTGGGTAAACATTGATGGTATTGCTTATCTGGACGAATTAAAGAACATTTTTGGTTTTTATGGCACCTCAATAAGGTTGATCCTTCGTTCAAAAAGCATGCCAAGGGTCGAAATTTTCGGAGATTATATGTTTATCCTCATCTATCAGGTCTATGAGTCCTCTGGAGGATTAAAAAGGGAGAAAACTGCAATATTTCTGAAGGATAACTACGTGATAACTCTGCAGGAAGTAAAGGGTGATGTTTTTAACTCCATTAGGGAAAGCATTAGAAAAGGAGAAGGTCTTGTTAGGGAGAAAAAAGCCGATTATTTGATTTTTCTCCTCCTCGATGCAGTGATTAACAACTATATCCCAATTTTGGATAAGATAAATGCAAAAATGGAGGCAATAGAAGATAAAATACTCCGCAACAGCGACAGAGAAATGCTCAGGAAAATTCACACAATACGCAGAAGAATTCTCTTTATGAGGCGTGCTATTTTTCCCCTGCTTGAGGTCTTTAGGGAGCTACAGCTTGAAGGTACAAGGTTCTTTGAAGAAGACACAAAGCCGTATCTTAGAGAGCTTAATGCTCACGTTCTGGAAGTTCTTGACCTAATAGAAAGCCAGCGTGAGATGGCGAATGGTCTCATAGATATTTACTACTCCACGATCTCAATGAGAATAAATGAAATCATGAGGGTGCTAACGGTAATTTCAACAATTTTCATACCTCTGACCTTTATAACCGGACTATACGGCATGAACTTCCGATATATGCCGGAGCTGACTTGGCGTTATGGATACCCTGCAGTTCTGCTGGTTATGTTAATGATATCACTTAGCATGCTCTACTATTTCAAAAGAAAAGGTTGGCTTTAGAGATTCAGAGCAAGCTTTACAGCTTTTTCGGCTATAACATCCATCGGGTCAATTAGAGGGACTTCCAGGTCCTCAGATTTCAGCGCAACACTTACCTCAGTGCAGCCAGCTATGATGCCTTCACTTTCCTTTTCAAGCTTTTTAGCTATCTCCAGCAGGAGTTCTCTCCCAAACTCGAACTTGTTAGCTTTGATCCCCTCATAGATGCCCCTCATGACTTTTTCTTGCTCTTCCTTATCTGGTATTATCACTTTTATGCCCCTCTTTTCCAGAGCTTTCTGGTAGATTCCACTAACCACTGTTCCTGTCGTTGCCAGCAGTCCAACTCGTTTAATTCCTCTCTGCCTAACATATTCGGCAGTTTCCTCAATCATGTTGATTAGCGGGATGTTTATTGCTCTCTGGATCTCATCGGCAAAGAAGTGTGCCGTGTTGCAGGGCATTATTATAAAATCTGCTCCCCAGCTTTCAAGCTTTTTTGCACTGTCAATGAGTTCTGGCAGGGGATTTTCACCTTTGCCGAGAATGTAGGCTGTCCTATCGGGAATTTTTGGATTGTTGTAGATTATAATCCTTGGATGATCTTGGTCTCTTTTTGCTGGGGTTTTCAGGACTATTCTTTTAAATAACTCAACAGTTGCCATGGGACCCATACCGCCAAGGATGCCTATTACTTTTTCCTTCCCCATTTTAATCACTCAGCTTTTGCATATCTGAGTTTGCCCTCTTTCCACTCAATATAGCGCGCCATAATAAACAACAAGTCGCTTAAGCGGTTGAGGTATTTTAGGGCATCTTCCCCAAATCCATATTCCAGAAGGAGCCTTGCAACTTTTCTCTCTGCTCTCCTCACAACAGCCCTACAGACGTCAAGTTTTGCGCTCGCTATTGTTGAGCCGGGGATTACAAAGGCTTTTAGCTGAACCTCGTCCTCGAATTTTTTAATCAAGTTTTCCATCCATTCTACCTCTTTTTCTCCAATCTTCTTGTATTTGCCTTTGCTTGCTATCTCTGCCATGAGGGAATACAAATCAATCTGAACTTTCTCTACAATGCCTCTAAGCTCCTTATCCTCAATGTAGTGCTTTGCTTCTCCAAGAAAAGAGCTTGCTTCATCAATTGTCCCGTTGGCTTCAATGATTGGGGAGAACTTTGCCAGTCTTTCTCCAGTAAAGATTCCAGTAGTCCCTTTATCACCAGTTCTTGTTGTGATTGGCATATGATCACCAAGTCCAGTTAAAAGCCTTGATCTTTTTATTCCTTTTGTTGCTTTTTTGTTGTCTAATGCAGCTATATATACACTGCTGGTGATACAAAAGCATTGGGAAAAGTTATTTATACTTAGGAGCGTTTTTAAAATTTTGGTGATGCTATGAAGAGGTGGAGTCTGTTTTTGATTATTGTAATGATTTTGAGCATAGTTCCAGTAAGTACAATAGGCTTTGTAAATGCAGCAACATATGTTCCAATACCTGAAATACAAGGGTACAGTAGTAGCTCACCCTATGTGTACCAAACAGTGATTACAACTGGTGTGGTAACAGCAGTTGCTTCAAAAGGATTTTTTATACAAAACGGAACAGGTCCTTGGACGGGAATTTATGTGTATTTGGGCTCAACACCTTCGGTTCAAATTGGAGATCTTGTAGAGGTTAGAGGGTATGTCAAGGAATACTATGGATTAACTGAAATCTCGGTTAATCCCAAATATGGGGATTACGTTAAGGTACTTGGCACGGCACCAGTCCCAGAACCGGTTGTTCTTCCAACGGGAAACGTTTCACAAGAGCAATGGGAAAGTGTTTTGGTAAAGGTCGTTGGTGTTACGGTAGTTGATCCAGACTTGGGCTATGGCGAGTGGCTTGTTGACGATGGAAGCGGCCCAGTTAGGATAGACGATTTAATTTATAGATACACCCCCGAATATGGGCAAAAGTTTGACTATATAGTTGGTCCAGTTTATTATTCCTATGGTAACTTTAAGATTGAGCCAAGAGGGCCAGAGGACATAAAGGAGTACATTCCAGATATAAAAATTGCTGAACTCAATGTAGATAGATCCCTTGTTAAAGGTGTTCCAGCACCAATTAGTGTTCTTATAAAGAACGACGGTATATTCAGTGAAAATATAACATTACTTATTTATGCAAATGATGAAATCCTGTTAAATACAAGCTTAATTTTGGATCCAGGGATGAACTATTCCACAGCCATTACATGGACTCCGTCATCCACTGGGGATGCAGTAATAAGAGCCGAAATTGTAGGATATGATGAAAAATATGTCCCCGTTACTGTATATGAAAATCCACAGACTGTGGCATTTACCATTGTAACATACTACCACTACCGTTATGAAAAGTATTGGACGATCCTTTCTCCGCTTTATGAGCAGTTCGATGCATTGATGACAGAGCTCCAGCAGTATAATGTTGACTTAGGTCCTCTTCAAGATGAAATAGAAAAAATTGAAAGCAACATGCAACAGATAAATGAAGAATACTCAAAGTATGAAAGCCTCAAGATATATACAAGGAATGGTTATTATCTTCCACTTATGCCACACATAAGAAAAGTGGCGCTGTTAAGCAGGGAAACAATCTCAATGATTAACGACGTGCTTCCACTCCTGAACTCAACTCTCGAACAAGTTAAAGCAATGATTCAACAGCAGCAGAATGTAACTGGTGGAAATGAAACGACAGTGCAGAATGTTACTGTGACAGTTCCAAAGCTTGTTAAGGTTCTCATAGACTCGGGACACAACCAGTACTATAATGACGAAAAAATGAGCAGTTTGATAAACAAAATTGAAGAAGAGCTTGGCTGGAAAGTTGAAATCAACCGTGGAACACTAACAAGCGAAAAGCTCCAGGAGTACAACATTCTCATTATAACAAACCCAAGGACTGACATAACTGATGAAGAAGCACAGGCAATTAAAGAATTCGTTAAGAACGGGGGAGGGCTGCTGATACTTGGGGACTGGTACAAATACGTGAACACAAAGAGCTTGAACAAAGTTGTTGAGGAATTTGGCATCAGATTCAATAAGGATGAGCTCATGGATAATGACCGCAACACCGGAAGGCCATACTTCCCACTTGTTGGTGAATTTAACTTTGAGCACCCAGCAACTAAATTCCTCAATGAAACATCAGAACTCTATTACAACGGTGACACGCTTGATGTATCTGGAGATGTGGTCTGGCTCATCAGAGGCTATGACAGCTCATATGCCGTTGATCAGACAGGAAAGGTTACAAAGGAAAGAGGATCAAAGCCGATAGTTGCAGTGGCAGTTGAAGTTGGAGAAGGCAGAATTGTAGCCTATGGCTCAAGCAAGGCAATAAGTGATGACTACTACGGCAGATATATCACAACAAACTGGCCGTTCATTAAGGGCGTCCTTCTCTGGCTTGCAGGGGAGATTTGATCCTTTATCTTATTTATTTTTGTTTTTCATTTCAACATTCATCGAAGCGAAATGATTTTATATTTAAGGATTGTACTTTTCTATGCATGGATGAGAGGTGAAGGCTATGCATGAACTTGTTGAGTTTGCTGTTGAAAAAGCTTTGGAGCTTGGAGCAGAATATGCAGAGGCAAGGTTTGAGGAGCATAGTGGGGTAAATATCGTTATGAAGAACGGCAATCCAGAAGGAGTAGGCATAAGAGCCGACAGGGGAATTGGAGTTAGAGTTCTTGTAAATGGTGGAATGGGATTTGCATCAACAAATATCCTGACAAAGGAAAGCGTTAGCGAAGCTGTTAAGAAAGCTATTAAGCTTGCAAAGGCTGCTTCAAAAGTTAGAAACATACCAATAAAGTTCAGCGAAGAGAGGTTTCATGAGGTTTACTACGAAGTAAGAATGAAGAAGGACTTCAGGGACTATTCCGGGGAGGAAAAGATGGAGTACCTAAGGCTCATTGAAGAGGAAGTTCTGAACAGTGGCATCAAAGTCCCAATGAGATTCTTGAGCTATCAAGACTGGATTGCCCATAAGTATTTCGTCAACAATGAGGGGGCAAAAGTTGAGAGTGTCATTCCAAGGGTTTCAATAACATACAACTTGGTTGTTTTTGAGGAGGGCCAAGTTGAGCAGGCTCCGTTCGTTCAGACTGCTTTTACTGGTGGTCTCGAGCTTATTGAGAGAGCAGAGCCATGGAAAAGGGCACTAAATGATGTTAAAGCCTTGCAAAGACTAATAAAAGAAGGAAAGAAGCCACCAGAAGGGAAAGTTGATGTTGTCATAAGTCCAGAAGTTGCAGGAATAGCTGTCCACGAGAGCGTTGGACATCCATATGAAGCGGATAGGATTTTTGGGAGGGAAGCAGCGCAAGCTGGAGAAAGCTTTGTCAAGCCAGATATGTTAGGAGAGAGGATTGGAAGCGAGGCAGTAACCGTTATTGAAGACCCAACAATACCAAACAGCTGGGGCTTTTACTTGTACGACGATGAAGGAGTTAAAGCTCGTCCGAGGTACCTAATCAAAGAGGGAATAATAACTGAGTTCTTAATGAACAGGGAATATGCTTATTACCTGGATACTAACTCTAATGCTGCGGCAAGGGCGATAAACTACGACAGAGAGCCCATAGTGAGAATGGCCAACACCTACTTGGCTCCTGGAGATTACTCCTTTGAGGAGCTGATTGAAGATGTAAAGCTTGGAGTTTACATGGTCAGCTTTAACGAATGGAACATTGACGACAGGAGGTACCAGCAGAGATATATTGGCAGAGAGGCTTATCTGATTGAAAATGGTGAAATAAAGCATCCAGTAAGGAGACCTATTCTTGAGATTACAACAAAAGGTCTGTGGAGCAGTGTTGACGCAGTGGGAAAAGATGTTGAATTCTATCCAGGGACATGCGGAAAAGGTGAACCCGGCCAGGGAGTTCCAGTATGGATGGGAGGAGCAAGTGCAAGACTTAGGGACGTTGTGTTGAGGAGGTGAGAAGATGTTTGATGTTAATGAGCTCATTTTAAAGAAGGCCGAAGAGATTGGCTTTGGAGACGTTGTTGTTCTATCATATGGGACACAGAGGAGACAGGTCAGATTTGCAAACAACGAGATTACCGTCGCTAAAAATTGGCACTATCAGAAATCTGCAATTTTTGCTGAATATGAAAAGAGGCTTGTCTCAACAGAGCTCACAGCCCTTGATGAAAAAACAATCGAAGAGACACTGAAAATGCTCTTCAAGACCGCAAAGGCAATGGAACCGAAGAAGGACTATTACGGTATAGCAGAGGGTCCATTTGAATATAAAGACATCCCAGAGACTTTTGACAAAGGGATTGTCGAACTTGATGAGCCGAATGAATACGTTGAGAGAGCAATAAACTCAGCACTGGAAGAAGGGGCTAAAAGGGTTGCTGGAGTTCTATATACTGACTACAACAAGCTTTATTTAACGACAAGCAACAATGTTGAAGCTTTTGATGAGGGGACAGGCATAGAAATCAGCGTTAGGGCTTTCGTCGATGAGCTATCAAGCGGACATGGGACGAACTCAGTTAGAGTTTTGAAAAAGTTCGACCCAGAAAGTGCTGGAAGAAAGGCTGGAGAGATAGCGAAGCTTGCCGCTAATCCGGAAGAAGGAAAAGCTGGTAGATACGATGTTATCTTTGATCCGTTAGCCTTCGCAAATCTGCTTTCATACATGAGCTTCATGGCATCGGCTTTTGCTGTTGAAGCGGGATTCAGCTTTTTGGTTGGCAAGCTTGGGCAGAAAGTTGCGAGTGAAGATATCGTTTTGAAGGATGTGGGCAACATGCCAAACGCTTATGGTACGAGGAAATTTGACGATGAGGGAGTTCCAACCCAAGAAACAACGATAATCGAAAACGGAGTTCTGAAGACATATCTCCTTAACACAAGCCTTGCAAGGAAATACAACACTAAAACAACCGCTAACGCAGGTCTAACAATGCCAAGAGCTTGGAACATCTACCTTGAGGCTGGGGACTACTCAAAAGAAGAGCTCTTCAACGAGGTCAGGAGGGGAATTTACATAACAAACGTTTGGTACACAAGGTTCCAGAACTATGTTGCCGGTGACTTCTCGACGATTCCAAGGGATGGAGCGTTCTTAATTGAAAACGGTGAGATCGCTAAGCCGATAAGGAACATCCGCGTAAGCGATAACTTCCAGCGCATCTTGGAGAGCATAGCTGCCTTGGGAAAAGAGCTCTACCACATTCACTGGTGGGAAGTTAGAACGCCAGTATTTACCCCTTATGTGCTGGTTAAAGATGTGGGCATAACGAAGGCTACAAAGTAACTTCTTTCCCCTTTTCTTTAAATTATTCCTTTAGCATAAAGTTCATGATAAGCCTTCAGCAATGCGTCTCTAACCCTCTTTGGTCCATATCTCTTCACTGCAGCTTTCAATCCCTCTTCATGGACTTTTCTCACAATCAAATCAACATCTGGAGAAATTTTCAGGTTGTTTTCGACATAAAGCTTGGCTATTTCATAGGGGTCTCTGTAATTCAAGCCCTTGAGCCATTTTAGGGGTATTCCCTCTTTGAACTGTTTTATAACTTCAAACTCGATGATCGTAATTTCATCATCCCCATAAAGCTCTCCATAGATTCTGTTTAAAGTTCTCAAAAGCTCTCTAACGTCTTTAAAACCATCCCTCTTTGCATCCTCGTTGGTGAGCTCTTTGACCTTCTTTTTTGTGATACCTTTTATCTTAGCTTTAGCTATTGCCGTATCGCTTGGGGTTATGACTATGTAAACCTCACTACCCTCTTCGGCTTCATATTTTCCATATCTAATCGTTGTGACTTTCTTTCCTTTCAAAATACGCTCTTTGTATGCATTATCTATCAGCATGAACTTCCTTATTTGAATCGTCTTTGCCACTGTTCAGCACCTCTATTATTTTCGGAACGTCAAGCAGATCGGTGATTTCATAGTCTGCGTATTCTCTGTATTCCTTTTCCCTATTTGCATACTTCCCATAGCGGAACCAGACTGTGTGCATGCCCACGCTTTTTGCTCCGTAGATATCTGAATAAAGCCTGTCTCCGACCATTACAGATTCTTCAGCTTTGACTTTAAATATTCTAAGTGCTTTCTGGAAAATTTTTGGATGTGGCTTCTTAACTCCTTCAAAGTCAGATATAACAACATGCTCAAAGAAATCGTCTAAATCCAAGCGCAGAATTTTTTCCCACTGTTTTATGGGGTCTCCATCTGTGATTATACCAAGCCTTAAACCCATCTCCCGAAGCTTAAGGAGGGTTTTTCTCACATGCCTCACTTCTCTTAGATAGGCAAATTTTGTATTGTGGTAAGCAATTACCCCAGCAGCAACCCACTTTGGGTTATACTTTAAGTCTAAACGCCTAAGGAGGTAATCAAAATGCCTTGGAAAGTTGCTACCATACTCATTAATGAGTTCTAAAAGCTCGCTATATGCAGTATCAAAATCAACTGGCATGCCATGTCGGATCATGTTTTCTATAGCGTTCTTCCTTGCCATTTCAGCTAACCTTGTTGTATCAGCTATCGTATCATCTAAATCAAAAAATACAACCTTAATCATGTCCTTCCCCGTTTCGTTTTTGACAACAATATATTTAACCTTTCCCGATGTCCAGATACAGTCTCTTTTGCTGTGCTTCTTTTCTCTTCAATTCTTGGAAGTATTCGTCTTCACGAATAAGCTCTTCGAGCAAATCCTCAAGCTTCCATGTGAGTGAAGTTGGCGTCGTGGTTGCAAAGATTATCTTTCCGAGGTTTAGAGACTTTATTTTGGCTAAAACTTCCTTAATCTGGGGATTTCTAAGATCGTGCATTAAAATGAACTTTTTAAGATGCCAGTCACACGAGCCTTCAAGCTCTTCCGCTTTCTCCACTATGCTCTGCACACTCCAGTCCTTGCAGTACTGGGGAATTTCATAAACTTTCAGCTCACTAATCATTTCTCTGATTTTCTTAACTTCATTATCGTCAAATCCAATCAAAAATATCATCCTCTCAGCTCCTCAACTTTTTTCAAAAGCTCATCCATAACCTCTCCAGCTTTTCCCCTTATGAAGATGTCAGCTATCGGGGTAATTCCGCTTTGGCTTGGATTGATTTCAATCACATAACCGCCATTATCTTTGACTATATAGGGTATGTATGCCGCTGGAAATACCTGTCCGCTCGTGCCTATAACTAAACACACATCAGATTTTCTCGCTAAGTTGAATGCTTTGCTTAAAGCACCTTCAGGCAAAGCCTCTCCGAACCAAACGACATCTGGCCTTAAGAGAGAGCCGCACTTTGGACATTTGGGTAAATCTTCGTCTTCAAGGAACTTTTCAAGTCTTCCACTTTCTTTGAGATTTTCTCTGTAATCACAACGTATGCACTTGACCCTAAAGATGTTACCATGCAACTCGATGATGTTTTTGTTCCCAGCTTCTCTGTGCAGATCATCAACATTCTGGGTTATCACGGCTTTGAGAACTCCCATTCTCTCAAGTTCAGCCAGAGCTAAGTGGGCTTTGTTTGGTTTAGCTTTTGATATAATCCTCATCCTCCATCTGTAAAACTCCCATACAAGCTTTGGATTTCTGGCAAAAGCTTCAGGTGTGGCAAGTTCTTCCGGACGATACTGCTTCCACAGTCCGTTTTTTCCTCTAAACGTAGGTATTCCGCTCTCAGCGCTTATTCCCGCTCCGGTGAAAGCTATTAAAAACCTTGAACGTGCAATTATTTTTGCAGCCTCTTCTATCATCCCATTCCCCAATATTTTTCGTATTTTTGGCTTTAAAATCTTAACATATGTAATGTCCATTATTAGGCTGTCTAAAGCAACCTTTAAATTACATGGCAGTGAAATATTTCATGCATAAACCTTTGGGGTGATACTATGAGCTATGCAGAATATAAGGATAAGGTTCTGGAGTTTGTTGAGATGCACGAAAAGTGGAGGGCATCAACGATTAATTTAATTGCAAGCGAAAACGTAACCTCTCCAAGTGTCACAAGGGCTGTGGCGAGTGGTTTCATGCATAAATACGCCGAAGGCTGGCCAAGGCAGAGATATTATCAGGGATGTAAGTACGTTGATGAAGTTGAGCTTATTGGTGTTGACCTCTTCTGCAAGCTCTTCAAGAGCGATTTTGCAGATCTGAGACCGATTTCTGGTACAAACGCAAACCAAGCCGCATTCTTTGGCCTCACACAGCCTGGAGACAACGTTATAGTCCTTCACACCTCTCACGGTGGACACATAAGCCACATGCCCTTTGGTGCAGCTGGTATGAGAGGTCTCAACGTCTTCACATGGCCATTTGACAATGAAAGCTTTAACATTGACGTTGACAAAGCAGCTCAGCTCATCAGAGAGAAGGAGCCAAAGCTCGTTGTCTTCGGCGGTTCACTGTTCCCGTTCCCACACCCAGTCAAAGAGCTCGCTCCAGTAGCTAAAGAGGTTGGAGCTTATGTCATGTACGATGCGGCACACGTTCTCGGATTGATTGCTGGAGGAGAGTTCCAAGACCCACTTAGAGAAGGTGCTGATATAATAACCTCTTCAACTCACAAGACATTCCCAGGCCCACAGGGCGGTGTAATCCTCTATAAGAACTTTGGTGAGGATGTTGCAAAGCTCCAGTGGGCAATCTTCCCAGGAGTTCTCAGCAACCACCACCTTCATCACATGGCTGGAAAAGTCATCACAGCGGCGGAGATGCTTGAGTACGGTGAAGCTTACGCAAAGCAGATTGTAAAGAACGCTAAGGCTTTAGCTGAGGCTTTAGCTGAGGAAGGATTCAACGTCATCGGTGAAGACCAAGGCTACACCAAGAGCCACCAGGTTATAGTTGATGTCAGCGACTTGCACGAAGCAGCTGGCGGATGGGCGGCGCCGCTCTTAGAGGAAGCAGGAATAATCCTTAACAAGAACCTCCTGCCATGGGATCCGCTTGAAAAGGTCAACACACCAAGTGGTCTCAGGATAGGTGTCCAGGAGATGACAAGAGTTGGAATGATGGAAGACGATATGAAGGAGATTGCAAGGTTCATGAGGCGCGTACTGATTGACAAAGAGGATCCAAAGAAGGTCGAGAAGGAAGTATTCGAGTTCAGAAAGCAGTTCCAGAAGGTCTACTACTCCTTCGACTACGGTTTGCCAATGAAGGAGTGATTTCTCTTTTTTCTCTATTGTCTCAATTTTCTGAAAATGTGGGGTCATAGGATTTTAATGCTAATCCTAAACTCCCTTAACTTTAATGTCAAGTTCTTGCTAACATCGATGCTCCATAATAGGGTAATATCTTCTGAAACCTATTATGGTAACAATATGGAGGCATTTTCCAATTTGGCAAAACTTTTTATCTTCTTCTAACATACCTAACCCTCGGCTAAAGGGGTGAGAAAAATGGTGAAGTTCTGCCCAAAGTGTGGAAGCATAATGCTACCTGATAGAAAGAGAGGAGTCTTTGTTTGCAGGAAGTGTGGCTATGAGGAGCCTCTAAACCCAGAGGCTGCTAAGGCTTACCGTCTAACCCAGAAAGTTGAGCATGAGGTTGAAGACATCCCCATAATTGAACAAGATCTTGCAACACTGCCGAAGGTGAAGATAACCTGTCCAAAGTGTGGAAATGACGAAGCCTACTGGTGGGAGCTGCAGACAAGGGCAGGAGATGAGCCCTCAACTATATTCTACAGATGCACAAAGTGTGGCTATACATGGAGGAGCTATGAGTGATGAGCATGAGAGAGGAAGTTGAAGTCTTAAGAAGGCTCGCAGAAAAGGCTTTAAAGGAGTTGGATGAAGCATATAAAAGGATACCTGATGTGAACAATGGAAAAACTTATCTACTTCGTGGAAAAGAAAGAGTTAGATTGATGCTCAAAATTCTCAACGATATGGAGGTGTGAAGATGCCGTTTGAGATTGTTTTTGATGGAGCAAAGGATTTTGCAACTTTGATAGCAACGGCAAGCAATTTGATTGATGAAGCAGCCTTTAAGGTTACTGAAGATGGGATAAGCATGAGGGCAATGGATCCAAGCAGAGTCGTTCTTATTGATCTCAACCTGCCGGCTGGAATTTTCTCAAAATATGAGGTTGATGGGGAAGAGACAATTGGCGTTAATATGGACCACTTCAAGAAAATCCTCAAGAGGGGAAAGAGCAAGGACATTCTTATCCTTAAAAAAGGTGAAGAGAACTTCCTTGAAGTAACCCTTCAGGGAACAGCAACAAGAACATTCAGACTGCCGCTCATCGAGGTGGAAGAGCTTGAGCTTGAACTCCCAGAGCTGCCCTTCACAGCAAAAGCAGTTGTTCTGGGTGAAGTCCTCAAAGAAGCTGTCAAGGACGCTTCGCTTGTCAGCGACAGCCTGAAGTTCATCGCAAGAGAGAACGAGTTCATAATGAAGGCTGAAGGAGAGACCAACGAGGTCGAGATAAAGCTCACACTTGAAGATGAAGGTTTGCTCGATCTTGAAGTTCAGGAGGAAACAAAGAGTGCCTATGGGATCAGCTATCTTGCTGATATGGTCAAGGGAATTGGCAAGGCAGATGAAGTCATCATTCAGTTTGGAAATGACATGCCCCTCCAGATGGACTATCCAGTAAGAGATGAAGGAAAATTAACGTTCCTCCTTGCGCCAAGAGTGGAGGAGGAGTGATTCCCTCTTATTCTTTTTTATAGGTGATTCCTTTGGACATTGTAAAACTTAGAGAACTCCTTGAGAGGGAGCTTTCATCTAATGAGCTTGCTCCCCTTGATGAGGAATTCTACAAGGAGTTTGATAGCTTAGTTCGGGCGTTAAAGCTCAGAGCAGAAAGTTCAAAGGAAAGGGGAGAAACAGTTGAAGAGAGGCTTTATTTGGCTGAACTCAATATTGCAGAGCACTTGATGAAGGAGATAATTAAAATCAGGCTCCATAAGATAGTAGATTTGGCTTTTGAAGGAAGACCTCAAAGTCTGGTAAGTGAAGAAA
>JALTMZ010000139.1:0-851 GCA_027001105.1 Thermococcus sp. | reverse complement strand
GTGGAATTTAAAGAAACGCTTGAAGAGAAAGGCGAGATTGAGATTCCCCTTGGCAAACGTGCGATTTGGGAGGCGTATCTCATCAAAGTTGATATCCCCAAAGTTCTTGATGAAAAGCTCAGGGAATATGGGCCATTTAAAGCAGGTGACCTTGTAACGCTTCCAAAGAGCATTGGAAAAATCCTTGTGGAGAGAGACGCTGCGAAGCTTATAGACATAAACCCGTGATGAAAATGTTCTCTGTGTGCATGAGAGATTGCTATGATACTTGTTCAATTATAAGCGAGATTAAAAACGGCAGACTCTTTGTTAGAGGAAATCCTAAACATCCAATAACCCGAGGCTTTTTGTGCCCCAAAGGAGCTTTGCTGCCAAAATGGTTCCACAGTGAAGAGCGATTAAAGGTTCCCCTCATAAGAGAAGGCGAAAGGGGGATAGGAAAATTCAGAGAAGCAAGCTGGGAAGATGCCATAAGCTTAGTTGCGGATAAGATTAAAGAAACAATCGAGAAATATGGAAGCGAAAGTATATTAGTTTACAACTATGCTGGTGATAGAGGTGTTGTCAACTTTTACTTCCCAATGAGGCTCTTCCACTATTTGAATGCAAGCTTTTTGGACTACGGAATATGTGATAGAGCCGGACAGGAAGCTTTGAAAGATGTCTACGGGACGGCTGTGGGCTTAGATCCAGAAGAGCTGAAAAATCAAAAGCTGATTGTCTATTGGGGAATAAATGCTTTTTGGACAAATCTTCATGGGTTCATGCTCGCCAAAAAGTATGGCTTGGAGATTTGGGCAGTTGACGTTGTAAGAACTGAAACTGCAAAAAGAAGCGACAAATTCTTCCAA
>JALTMZ010000138.1 GCA_027001105.1 Thermococcus sp. | reverse complement strand
ATGATGAAATGAACAACAAACGGACAGAACTGAATGATTGGCTAAGCAGGGAAAATGTTATCGTTGTAAGTAAAGTTGGAAAAGCATACTGGGACTCACTCAGTAAGAAGGAACCCAATAAGGAACTCTTCAGATATATAGCTGATCAGATAAACTCAGCTTTAGGAAAAGATAAGCTTCTCAACACAAATGCCTCGGAGAGCATCATGATAACACCTATAAAAAAGTTGGACTCCAATGAACTCGTCCTTAGCCTTGTAAATTACAACTACCATTACAATAAAATCCATGACTGGACAGATCCAGAAAACAATGTAAAGATAGAACTAAAGCTTCCGGAAAGCTATGAAATCATGAGAGTCTTTTCGATATCTCCCGAAGAAGAGAGAAGGTATCTAAGCTATACCCAAAATAGTGAATGGATAACAATAAACATAGACATCATTAAAGTATGGAAACTCGTAGTGATTGTACCCCTAAGGAAAATTCTCCCGCATTTAGGGAACCGAATATACGCTTGGTGAGAGTTCACTTTGTTACTCCTTTTATATCCACATGCACAAATGCCATCTCAACTTCCTCAAGTTCCTCTATTCTTCTTTTCACTTCTTCACTAATATCGTGGGCTTCTTTAAGCGTCAAATTTGGTGGAACCTCAATGTGGAGCTCAACGTGAAGCTTCGGACCAACATAATGGGCCCTTAAATCATGAACACCTACAACGTTGTCAACACTTAATGCTATCTCCTTTATCTTTTCGCAGATCTCAAAAGGAGGGGAAGTGCCAGTTAAATAGTTCACATTTCTCATAACTATCTCCAAAGCCACTTTTGCTATGAATATAGCAACAATTAAACCCGCCAATGAGTCTCCATACCTAAAGCCAAATTTCTCCGCAAGCAAACCAATAAGAACAGCTATTGTGCTCAAAACGTCACTTCGATGATGATAGGCATCGGCTATGAGTATCTGATTGTCAAGTTTTTTCCCAACCCAGAGAGTGTATTGCGTCATCCCTTCTTTAAAGATGATCGAAAAGACGGCAACACCAAGCATTATTGAATTAACTTCGATCGATGTCCCCTCCAGCACTCTCCCTATGGAATCCCTTGCGATTTCATATGCAACTAAAAGAAGAGCCAATCCCATGAAAAAAGCAAAGAGCGGCTCAAATCTTGAGTGTCCGAAGGGGTGGGATCTATCAGGAGGCTTTGAAGATATCCTTATTCCAATTAGCCCAATTACACTTGTTACGACATCACTCAGAGAGTGAACACCGTCAGAAATTAGAGCCAAACTTGAGTATATGAATCCAACAGCAATTTTGAGCAACGCTAACAGTACATTTCCAATGATGCTGAACCAGATTGGCTTGTAAACCTCTTCCATGATATCACCACATTTTGTGCATATGCACAAAATATTTAAACCTTGCTAATGGGAGGTTGCAGCCTAACTTTATTAGGTTTTCTAATTTTGTTAGGCTAATCAAATTAAGTGTCGCTAAAATAAGATGGTCAGTGCGTCACTCCCTCATCATACATCAGGCAAGGCTGAACTCATCATCCCAAAAAGAGATTTAGAGAGAAGTATAAAAATCTATGCTCAGCGATCACCTTTCCATCCTCATCCGTCGGTTCGCCCATCAATCATCATTGCACATCTTTAAGTTAGAGCAAAGACTTCTTAAACCTATGGCAGAAAAATTACATAGCCGGTGATAACTGTGGGCGATGAAGTAAGCCAAGCACTGCAGAAAATTGCAAGGGGGACTGGAATAGTTTTTGCTGGAACTGTAATCTCAATGCTCCTTGGATTTTTGGGCAGAGCACTCATAGCAAGATACTTTGAAACTTCACAGTACGGGGTGTATTCTCTTGCATTGACTATTATAAGCATTGGACTTATATTGACAACATTGGGTTTCCAGAACTCCCTTCCAAGAGAAATCTCTGTGTATAAAGAGAAATATCCCTCAAAAGTTAAGAATCTCATTTCAACTGCATTTTTAATAGTCCTCTTCAACAGCATTCTTATTCTTATATTCCTTAATTTTGCTGCACCTTTTACCATGGAGTTGTTTCATGAGAAAAACCTACCTTCAGTACTGAAAATTATGTCCCTGGCACTTCCATTTTCAGCACTAACTGCTACAATAATATCCGTTTCTCGGGGCTTTGGTAGAGTTAGAGAGAGGGTATATTTCCAGAACATTGTATACCCTCTGCTTTTCTTAGTGCTTGTTGGTATTGGCATTCTACTGAATGCAGATTTCAGCTTCATATTTTTTGCTTATGTCATTGCTCAGGCATTAACTTTTATAACACTATTTCTTGAGGCCAAGAGAAAGAAGTTCTTCAAATTTCAGCTTTTTTTGGACTTAACTCTTGGAAAAAAGCTCATTATTTTCTCTATACCTCTCCTTTTAACCGGAATTTTGGGCTATGTTATGAACTGGACGGACACTTTAATGCTTGGTTATTACAGGAGTTCAGAAGTTGTGGGAATATACAACGCTGCATCTCCACTGGCCAGACTCCTTCCCATATTCTTAAATTCTGCAGGCTTCATATACATGCCAATAGCATCTTCTCTTTATGCCCAAGGAAAACTTAGAGAAATGGGTAGAGTTTACCAAATTCTCACAAAGTGGGTATTCCTTCTAACTCTTCCAATCTTCAGCATGATGTTTCTGTTTCCAGAAGTTACGATAAGCTTCTTCTTTGGGACAAAATATTTGGAAGCAACAGAAGCATTAAGAATATTAGCTTTAGGTTTTATGTTCCACATATTTTTAGGATTAAATGGACTTAGTTTGGTTGTTATTGGGGATACAAATTTTAACTTTATAGCTAATCTTTTTGCGGCAATTTCCAATGTAATTTTAAATGTTCTCTTAATACCGCGATATGGCATTGTTGGAGCAGCTGTTGCCACTGCAACTTCATATTTTGTTGCAAATGTTCTTAGGTCATTGAAGCTCTATCAAAGAACAAAAATACATCCTTTCAGCTGGAACTACGTTAAACCTCTTATAATAAGCTTCTTGCTCTTAGGAGCTGTCCAACAAATGAAGTTAAGGGTTTCAAATATCTGGGAGGCAATTGTTATACTAGCAGCATTTTTAACACTCTATTTTGGGCTTGTTCTGCTTAGTAAAAGCATAGATAGAGAGGACATAAACCTTTTGCTGGCAATAGAGAAGAAGCTGGGAGTAAACGTAGGACTGTTAAAGAAGATACTCAAACGATTTGTTTAAAATGATGGCTTCCAGTTCTTAAGAGCATCGTAGTCCGGCTCCGGCTCCTCCGTGTAGAAGTCCATGCCAAACCATGAGACTACCTTCAGGATGTCCTCAACCTGCCTCCCGCTAAGCTTTTCGCGCCACTTTATCAGCTGTCTGGGAGTGCCTATGTAGTCCCTTCCGTAGGTCTTCCTGGTAACTTTGCTGGGCGTTTTTATCCGCTTTACGGCTCCCTCTGGCACTTCCTCTCCGATGTATCCAAAAATTGCCTTCAGCTCCCCCTCCGGATTCACAACGAGACGCTCATAAATCACAGTGTACCATGGATACGGCTTCTTAGAGGCCAGAGGAATGTAGTTTTCAAAGGCCCAGATGGCGGCCAGACGCCCTATCTCGGAATTGAGCCCTCTCAGACGCGTGACAAGCTCCTCATTCTCCGCAAGCTCTGGAACCTTGTTGACTTCGTTCAGGAGCTGCTCTATGGTTATCTTTGAGAAGAAGCCCGTGGCGAGCTGAGAGGCTATCGTGGCACAGGGATGTCTGATTATGAAGTAGGTAGCTCGCAGATTAAACGTGTTTGCTATCCATGGAAGCATTGTGTTTGCCCTGACAAACTTGACAACGAGCTTGGATGCCTTGAAACGGCGGATTATGGTCCCCAATCTAAGGTACTGCCTGTGGGGAAGTTGAGCTCCAACACGACCGGTAAAAATCTTCTCCAAATATGTCCTCAGCTTCGGGTAGTCCTCCTGTGTGGGAACGTAGGGATCGTAGGGTATGCCAAGCTTCCTGAACTCGGGATACCATGAGGGATGAAATGGCTCAAAGACTGATTTGTATTCTGGAAGGGATTCCAGAAGCTCCAGGTTGAGCTGAATCTTTTCTTCTTCCAGGCGGTAGGTCATAGTCAGGGCAACGATGACAGGCAGTTTGCTTTCCAGGGCCTGGGTGAATAG
>JALTMZ010000137.1:2840-4213 GCA_027001105.1 Thermococcus sp. | reverse complement strand
TGTCCAAAATGTGGCGGAAAGATAGTACTGACGGTCAGCAAGGGTGCTATTGAAAAATACCTTCCCACAGCAAAATTGTTAGTTACTAATTACGATGTCCTTACATACACGAGACAGCGTATATGCTTAACGGAAAAGGACATTAAGAGTTTATTTGCAAATGTCTTCCCTGAAACTCAGAGAACTCTGTTGGCGTTGAACACGAATGACATCTGCGACAGAATGATTGCTGAGAGGACAGGAAAGATTGTTACCAAGAATGGTTATCTTGATGAGTTCCATGGAAATGGGAGGAAGGTCCAAAAGAAAGTAGAAGCTCCCAAAAAAGTTGAGAAGAAGACAGAACCTACTAAAATACAGACCCATAAATCCGAAAAGTCTGAGAAGCATAAACCCAAGAAGAAAAAGAAGGTCGTCAGCTTGGATGAGTTCTTTGGAGCTTAGCGAAAGTGCTATAAAGTTTAACACCCTTTTATTTTTGTTATGAAGCTGATTCCAAGCATTGCTTATCTTCGCGTGCAGAGGCAGTATTTTATAGGATACTCAATGCCTTTGGCCGGCTGGATAGGGGAGCATCTCTTGATTAGAGGCTCTTTTCCTAAGCCTCTCTTCTTGAAAAGGGCTTTGGCTAAGCTTGGATTCTCATTGGCTGGAGAAAGTGTTGATGATGAAACCTATGTGTATTTTTTCACGAAGAAAAACCTCGGCTTAACCGCTTACTTTGAGCCGGAGAATGCTCTATTTGTTCAGCTTTATCCTTTGAACAAAAGGCTTTCTTCGGGTGTAACAATTCGAGCCCAGCACATTGAGTTTTATGATCAAGATGTTGTTTCAATCGAGCCTGCACAAAAACTACCTCCAAAAATTAGGAGCATTGGAATAAATGCCCTGATTTTAGAAGACAAGGTTCCAATATCAATTCCTTACTGGGGAATGGTTCATGAAGATTGGGAAAATGAGCTGAAAATTTTAGTTATGCTTGATGAAGTTTTTAGAGAGCTGGAGGAGAAGGAGTACAGATGCCCCATATGCTTTTCCCCACTCAGAGTAGAAGGTCTTGCATTAAAGTGTGACACTTGCGGATTCATGTTTACATCGGAGAGCGACTTTGATAAAGTACTTTCGGAGTTCTCCTTGGGAGTTGGGGAGGAAGAGATTATATTTTGATCTCAGGAGTTTTGTCGTAATTTTTGATCTCTTTTGGAATAAGGATAAAGGTAAGGTTTATAAATTCATCCCCACTTCAATCTATCGGGCAGCCCCGTGGTGTAGCGGCCAAGCATGCGGGACTTTGGATCCCGCGACCCGGGTTCGAATCCCGGCGGGGCTACCATACAACCCCGCAATTTCTCTAAAAACTGCTCCCATTGCCC
>JALTMZ010000137.1:0-2830 GCA_027001105.1 Thermococcus sp. | reverse complement strand
AAAAAGATGAATGAACAAAAGCTCACCACTTCTCAAGCAGATAGTCTTTTTCCTCTAAGAAGATCTTTGCCCTTTCTTGGATTATTTTCTCTGCCTCTGCTGTTGTTAACTCCTTTGTCTTTTCAACGAAATCAGCAGTCTTTGCAAAGTATAGCGGAATCAGTGGTTCAGCGTTCTTGAGGATTCCCTTCTTGTATGCAACTGCTCCATCAAAGAGGATATGGCTCCAGAGAACATCATCAAATTCAAAGGTCTCAAGGGCTTTTGTGACTTGGGTAAATGTTTCTTCACTTAAAGCCTTCTTTAAAGTGCCCTCATTTTCTTTGAAAAGTTCTTTGGCTTTTTGCTTCAAAAGCTCAAGTGTAACCTTCACTTCTTCTGGCTCTTTCCATTGTATCTCCCCAAATACCTCAACGTCTCTAATGTCTTTAACTGGTTTCCATTTCTCCTCATATTTTTTCATCAACATAAACAAAGTTCCAACGACTTGGTTGAACATTGGGCCAAGAGAAGCAGCTGGATCCTTTGGGTTGTGGATCTTTAAGCCTAAAGCTGTTTGAACTACCCTGAATCCCTCAGCTAAGGCTGTTGTTGTTAAGAATATATCAACACCAAATCTTGCAACGTCTGTTTTCCAAACCTCTTCATCTGCTAAGTAAACATCAATCAGCTTCGCGCTGATTCCAAAGTCTCCTCCAATTGGCTGTCTAACATTGTATCCATAGAGGGATGCTGTCATTGGATAAGCGATGTTATTTGTTATTGTACCATCATATTTGTGTCTTATGTAGAGAGGAGCAACAAAATCATATCCATCCTCTACTGGCTTGGCAAATTTGTAAATCCACTCAGGGGTTATGCTCCTCAAATCGCTGTCAACAAAAACAAGAACATCAACACCTTTTTCCCTTGCGAGCTCCATGAGCTCTTTCATTGCGCTACCTTTGCCAGGAATTGGCCACTTATAAACGAAGCTCATTACTTCCACTCCTTCCGGAACTCTGGTCTTCATAACAACTTCTCTTGTTCCATCGCTACTTCCACCGTCGGCATTGGCTATTATTCCTCCTCCGAAGTACTTTTTCAGTCCTTCGGCTGCTTGTTTGACTACGAAGCCTATTGTATCGGCGTTGTTGTAGCTCGGTATTCCCACCATAACCTTCATTTTTATCACCCAAAAATACAACCATCTAAAGTGGTTTATAATGAAAAACATTATATACTTTTTGTTCCCTCCCCTTAATAGTGATGCCCTATGCCAGACCGCAAACTAAGGGTAGGCGTTGTAGGTTGCGGAAATATATTTAATTTAGCCCATAAAAACGCTCTTAAGAACCTTGAGACAGTAAAGCCTGTTGCTTTTATGGACATTAGGATAAAAAAAGCAAAAGAGGCAGCAAAAGAATTTAACGCCAAGTATTTTACAAGCTTGGATGAGTTTCTTGATTTTGACTTGGATGTGGTTGAAATATTAACCCCCACTTACACTCATGCTGATATTGCAATCAAAGCCCTAAAAGCTGGAAAGCATGTTATAGTTGAAAAGCCAATCGCATTGAGGAGCGAGGAAGCGGAAAAAATGATTAAGGTTGCGGAGAAAGAGGGGTTGTGGCTTTTAGTTGGACATACAAGAAGATTTGATAAGCGGTGGATGCAGATCAAGGAAATTATCAAAAAGAGAAACATCTTGCCAATGCAGATAAGAAAAGCTGAAGTTCAGAGGCTCCCGTTCCCGGAGACAGCATGGTACTGGAAGCCCCACAAAGGTGGTGGCGTTGCAATTGACTTAGGGGTTCACGTTACTGATTTCCTGAGATGGTTCTTTGAAAGTGAAGCGGTTAAAGTCCTGGGAATCGGGAAAGCGATAAGGAAGGAGGCAAAAGTTAACAACACTTACGATCACTTTGTCATGATGATTCAGTTCGAAGGGGGCAAAACTGGAATTGCTGAAGTAAGCTGGGCTTACTCCTATCCAGCACGTTATGGAGTGTTCTATCATCACTTAGACATCCTCGGCAAAAATGGACGGATAAGATTCACGCCAATGGACACTCCTGTTGTTGGTGTCGTCAAAAGCCACTTTGAAATGCCCCGCTTTTCACCAATGCTTTCAACGTTCCCAGATGCCTTTGAAAGAGAGCTGAGGCACTTTTTCAATGTGATTCTTGGCAAGGAAGAACCGGTGATAACAGCAAAAGATGCTCTCATTGCACTTCAAATTGCTGAAACGGCAATAAAATCTGCCCAAAAAGGAGAGCCCATTGAGCTGGGGGTGGTCTCATGAAGATTAACGTTGGGATTATAAGCTATGCTCATCCCCATGCCTTAAGGTATGGCTCGACTTTTGCTTCTAATCCTAAGGTTAAGCTTTATGCAATTTCTGGGGATGGTTCGAATTCTGATGTTGCAAAGAGGGAAGCTCAGAGGTTTAAGGCGAAGTTCTACAAGACATATGATGAGCTGTTAAAAGACAAAAAAATTGATGCGGTTTATGTTGCAATTGAAACCTATCGCCATAAAGAGGTTGCTCTTAGAGTTATTGAGGAAGGGAAGCATCTTCTCTTGGAAAAGCCAATTGCTCTGACGCTTGAGGATGCCGATGAGATAATTAAAGCGGCTAAAAAAGCTGGAGTTAAGCTGATGGTGCCTTTCAATCCAAGGTTTACAATTCCTCTCAGAAAGGCAAAGAGCATGATTGAAAACGGGGAAATTGGAAGTCTTGAATATGTCTATGCAATCTCAGAATACGTTAAACCACCAATATTCCTTGAAGGTCTTGATATGAGCTGGTTTTTGGACAAGGATAAAGCGGGTGGAGGAGGCTTTATGG
>JALTMZ010000136.1 GCA_027001105.1 Thermococcus sp. | reverse complement strand
ATATGGAGATGTTGTGATAAGCAATATGGTTGAAGAAGGGGAAATTGGACTGAGCAAGGATGTTCTTCAGGTACACAGCTTTTCTCAGGGTGAGATTGTCAACATAGCCCCAGCGGGAACCCCAGAAAGCATACGCTACATAAAGAAGAAGATGCATGGAGCAAAGCTGAGAAAAGTTGAGATCGAGAGCATAATTAAAGATATTGTTGACAGAAAGCTCAGAGAAATTGAAATCAGTGCATTTGTCACTGCCCTTGAGGTCAATGGTCTTGATATGGATGAAATAGCATGGCTTACCGTTGCAATGGCGGAAACAGGGGATATGTTGGACATAGACAGAAAACCAATTATGGACGTCCACAGCATTGGTGGAGTCCCAGGAAACAAGACAAACATTCTTGTTGTCCCAATTGTTGCCGCTGCTGGATTAACAATTCCAAAGACATCATCAAGGGCTATCACAAGTGCGGCAGGAACAGCTGATGTTGTTGAAGTGCTTACAAATGTCTCACTTAGCTTGGACGAAATTAAGAGAATCGTTGAAAAGATTGGTGCTTGCCTCGTGTGGGGAGGGGCATTGAACTTAGCCCCGGCTGATGATATAACAATTAAGGCAGAGAGAGCCCTAAGCATTGACCCAAGAGGATTAATGCTTGCGAGCATTATGTCAAAGAAGTATGCAATGGGTTCCCAATACATTTTAATTGACATTCCAACCGGTAAGGGAGTCAAAGTTGAAACAATGGAAGAAGCAAGGTCATTAGCAAGGGACTTCATTGAGCTTGGAAAGAGATTGGGGCAGTATGTTGAGGTTGCAATAACCTATGGTGGACAGCCAGTTGGACACACAGTTGGTCCCGCCCTTGAAGCTAAGGAAGCACTGCAGACACTTATGACCGGAAAAGGTCCTGGAAGCCTCGTTGAGAAGGCAACGGGCCTGGCTGGAATTCTCTTAGAGATGGGTGGTGTTGCACCAGCTGGAATGGGTAAGAAGATGGCAAGAGAAATTCTCGAGAGCGGAAAAGCATACCAGAAGATGAGAGAAATCATTGAGGAACAGGGAGGAAATCCAGATATTAAGCCAGAGGAAATTCCAATTGGAGACAAAACATACACATTCACAGCACCAACAAGCGGATATATAACATTTATCGACAACAAAGCTATAACAGGAATTGCAAGGGCAGCTGGAGCACCGGAGGACAAGGGGGCTGGACTTGAGCTTTATGTTAAGGTCGGAGAGAAAGTAAGGGAAGGAGATCCATTGTTCAAAATTTATGCAGAAAGTGAAGCAAGACTTGAGCAGGCAATCGTCTATGCAAGAAGAACAGAGCCAATAAGAATTGAAGGTATGGTTCTACAGCGAATAGGGAATATCTGACCTTCCCTTTCTTTTAATGCTTTCCATGTCTTTCGTACCAGCCCCACTCTTTCTTTGGCCCGAAAGCTCTAACACCCTTCTTGACAAGGGTAATCCTCAAGTCTTTAGCCATCTCGTGAGTTATCTCGCCTCTTTCCTCAAGCCAGTTAATAATCTCTAAAGCCTCTTCATCGGTTTCGCACCTTCTTAAGAAATCAATCACTGTAGGATTATATCCTGAAAAATCTATCTTCTCTTCTTCAAGCTCCTCCTCTTCAAGAACTTGAAACTCGTCTACACGATAACCTTCAATAACAATACCTTTCTTCTCTTCAAGCTCTTCAGCTAAGGCGGGGAATTTTTCTCTAAACTCCTCCTTATCATATTCCTGCCAAGCAAATTCATCCACAGGTTTCTTCTTTCTCTTGTCCATTAATTCCACCTAATAATGGGTTGGAGGTTAGTTTATAAAACCTTCTTTGATAAGGTGGTATTATGAGAGGCTCATATTTCTTAGTCATTAAAGTCGAAAGAGACGTGATTGTACGAACCAAAAGAAAAGAGTTCCCTCTTAAAGCAGGATATTACGTTTATGTGGGCTCCGCAATGAACTCCATTGAGAAAAGAGTTGAGCGACACTTTAAAAAAGACAAAAAGCTCCACTGGCATATTGATTTTCTTCTTAAAGAATCCGAGCTTCTGAGGGCTTACTTAATTCCAAGTGATGCAAAGATCGAAAAGGAACTCTCAATGGAGGTTTCTAAATTTGGAAAGCCCATTGAAGGATTTGGTGCAAGTGATTTGAAAATAAACTCAAACCTCTATTATTTCAAAGATGAGCCGGATGAAATCTTGACCACTATTCTCAGAAAATTGGGACTGAAGTGGAAAAGTGTTAAAAGCCCCAATGAAGTTAGAGAATTGGAGGGAGAGAAATGAAACTGAAGCTCGGAAAGGTTGAATCATATATTCACGAAAAGCTTGAAAAGGAAAAGCTGCACTTTGTTCTGCTTGATCCGGATGATGTCTCACCAGAAGAAGCTTCAAAAATAGCTCAGATGTGCGAGAAAGTTGGAGTAGATGCAGTAATGGTCGGAGGCTCAACTGGCGCTGAAGGCGAGGTTCTTGATGAAGTAGTCAAAGCAATAAAAGAAAGCTCTTCTCTGCCCGTAATACTCTTTCCCGGCTCACATGGAGGAATTACGAAATATGCTGATGCAATATTCTTCATGAGCCTCCTCAATTCAAGAAATCCATTCTTCATTACGGGTGCTCAGGCTTTAGGTGCATTTACCGTAAAAAGATATGGGATTGAGCCGATTCCGATGGCTTACTTAATAATTGAACCGGGTGAAACTGTCGGCTGGGTTGGAGATGCAAAGCCAATTCCCAGACACAAGCCAAAGATAGCAGCAGCTTATGCTTTGGCTGGCCAATATTTGGGGATGAGATTGGTGTACCTTGAGGCTGGAAGCGGTGCACCAGAGCATGTTCCAAATGAGATGATCAGGGTTGTCAAGAGCGTTATCGATGTTCCACTCATAGTAGGGGGTGGAATAAGAACTTATGAAGATGCCAAGGAAGTTGCCCAGAGCGGGGCAGATATCATTGTTACTGGGACAGCTATTGAAAAGGCTGGTTCTTTGGAAGAAGCAAGAAAGAGGCTTGAAAGTTTAATTAAAGGTGTTAAAGGCTGAATCCTTTCACCACAAAACTTTTCTTTTACCGTTTCGATATATATCTTGGTGATGCAAATGAAAGCCTTTATCTCCATAGATTTAGAGGGCATGCCTTTTGTCGTCAGCAGAGAGCATCTCTTTGTTAAAGGAGCCTTATATAATGAGGCAAGAAAGATAGCAACCAAGATAACGTTGATTGTTGCAGAGACACTTCATGAAAAAGGTTTTGATGACATTGTTATAGCAGACAGTCATGGCCCCATGGTCAACCTCTTAGTTGAAGAACTGCCGGAATATGTTGAGCTTGTGAGAGGATTTCCAAGGCCTTTAAGCATGGTGGCTTTTGCTAAGGGGAGTGACATAGCAATGTTCTTGGGCTATCATGCAAAAGCTGGAACTCCCTATGCAACCTTTGATCACACTTACAGTGGTGCAACAGTTGATTATCTCAAGATAAATGGGGTTAAGGTGAGTGAGTTCTTGCTCAACAGCTACCTCTTGGGCGAATGGGACATTCCAGTTGTTCTTGTTGGGGGAGATGCAAAGCTGATTGAAGAAGACGTGAAAAGCTTCACCCCTTGGGCTGAAGGAGTTATTTTCAAAAACGCTCTATCAAGGTACTCAGCCAAAAGTCCAAGCTTAGCGAAGCTTGAAAAGGAGTTAAGGGAGGCAGTAGACAGAGCTGTTGAAAAGTTTAAGCGTGGAGAAGCTAAACCGTTAAAAACAGAAGAACCTGTGAAAGTCAAGCTTCGTTTCTTAGGAAGTGAGATGGCAGACACGGCTGAGCTCTTACCTACTGTGAAGAGGGTTGATGGAAAAACTGTGGAATTTGAAGCAAAGAATGTAGAAGAGGCATACAAGCTTTTTGAACTTTTAGTGTTTGCAGCGGCAGGAGTTAGGGCAATAGTCCAGCGTTAAGCCTCAGCCAGGACTTTGAAGCTTATTTTCCCTTCTTTTATGATCTTTTTCAAGTCTTGGAGAAGTTTTTGAACGTTTTCAGTCTCAACTTCCATTCTTATTTCGCTTATTCCAGAAGCTGTGGGTGGGAAGAAGTGTATATCCTTAATCTTACCCCTAACCCTATCACATAACCTGCTTAGAATTTTTCCTCTTTTATCATATGGAAGCCTAATGTCTAATTCAACGATTTTCATGCATATCACCATTTTATTTTAAGAAAGAAGCCTTATATAACCTTTTTCATGAGCCATGATTATTACCCTTCTTCATGAATATTCCCAATGGTTATGAAAAAAGCTTAAGTTTGAATGCGTGGAATTTATAATGCCCCGGGCAACCGTGGGGAATGAGCGTGGAGGCGAGCTGTGAGTTCCCTCCGCTCCCCCGGGGCACATTTACTCATTTTCATCCTCTACATAAGGAGCAGTAATAACCCTCCTAATCTCCCTTGCTATTTTCTCTCCAATGCCTTCGACTTCCATGAGTTCACTTTCTTTTGCTGTGAAAACCCTTTCAACGCTTCCAAAATGCCTAAGCAAACGCTTCGCTAAAGTTGCTGAAACATAGGGCAAGCCTTCAACTATCAGCCTCTGCCTGTCCGCTAAAGTCAACGCTTTCTTCTCGCTCCTAACAGCAACTTCCTTTTTCCTCTCCTCCTGCTCTCTCTTTGCAATTAAGTAGATGAACTGTGCTGTCTCTTTAGCATCAGCAGAAAATAGGATTGGCACGCCCCAATCAATGGTTACGGCAGCTAAAGCCCCTCTAATTGCATTGGGATGAACATTCCTAATCCCATAAAGCTGCCCCTCAATGATTATCACAGGTCTTGCATATGCCTCTGTTAACCTCTTCACTTGGTCAAAAAGACGGCCGTCAATTATGGACTGAATGAAATCATTCGCTGACTTCCTCTCAACGGCTACATCCTCGCTAACTATGTAGTCGCCAACATCCAGAGTTTTGACTTCAATGTGGGCTCCAAGTTCCTTGAGGTATTTAGGCACTTGACTCTTCAGCTCACGGGAATCAACATAGACAACGATCCCTTTAGGCTTTTTCACAAAAATTGGCTTAACTGGAAGTTTCTCATAAACATCCTCCTTTGAAACTTCGGCTTTCTGCTGTTCTTTCTCTTCTTCAGCAATAATTTCCCCTTTTTCTTCCTCCTTTTTGGGCTTGACAAATCCCAAAAGGGAAGCTTGTTTTTCTTTTTTAACCATCTCACTCACCTTCTTAAGGACGGCAATCATCTGCTTTTCTTTGTGCCTTGAACTCCAGTAGTATGCTTCGTCCCTCGTTCCTTTTGCCATTAAAATCACAACTCTGCCGGGCTTGTGCCTTCCGGTCCTTCCTCTTCTTTGTATGCTTCTAATTGCTGAGGGCACCGGCTCATAGAATACAACCAAATCTACTTCTGGAACATCCAGACCTTCTTCACCAACACTTGTAGCCACCAGAACGTTGAATATCCCTTGAGAGAAGAGGTCAAGGATTTCTTTCTGCTTCTTCTGGCTCATTCCCTTGTCATTCTCTCTGCTTGCTTGTCCGACAAAACGTGAAACTTTAATCCCCATATCAACTAACTCTTTAACTATTTTCTTCGCAGTGTCTCTATAGTTTGTGAAAACAATTATTTTTGAGTTAGGTTTTTTCTCAAGCTGCTCTTCTATAAGCTCTTTTAGTTTGTCCATTTTTGGATGATCCAACCCTAAATCTCTGGCTTGAATTAGAAGTGATATTGCCTTCTTCATTCTTGGATCGCTCATGAGCTCTTTATTTGATTTTGTTTTCCTCTCTTCGTAAAGCTTTTTTAAATAAGCTCTCAGTGCTGTTAATCCCTGCGTCTCCAAAAGCTCAATGGCATGGTGAAGCTTCATAGCTTTAGCTTGATGGAGCATGAGTTTTCCAACTTCATAATTACCTTTTGCAACTTCGGCATTGATTATCTGCCCCGCTTTGAGGACATCCTTCTTTGGTATGTCTGGAGAGTAGGAATCAACTAAGCCAGCTTCAGCTAAAGGTTTTAGGGCATCTTTAAGCATTTCCCTCAAGAGCTTTCTAACTTCCTTGTAAATCCCGGGCAGTTCAACTTTAATCCACTCAAATCTTACGCCCTGAACATAAGGTCTAACATCTGGAGAGCTTTCAGTTCTCACTTCAACATGCTCGATGTACAAATTCTTTAGAACTTGTCTTATTTTCTCTTCATCATTACCCGGTGAGGCAGTTAGACCCAAAATGAGGGGATGATTCGCCTGCTGCATGTATTCTTTGGCAATGTAAACATATGCATAGTTGCCAACAGCTCTATGAGCTTCATCGAATACAAGCAGAACAACATCTTTTAAACTTATTCTCCCAACGAGGAGATCATTTTCAATCGTTTGAGGAGTTGCCGTGATGATTATGCTCCTCTCCCAGATTTTGGCTCGTTGCTCTGGTGAGAGCTCACCAGTTAAAACATTGATTTTCTCAGGTGGCAGGTTAAAAAGCCTAACGAAGCTTTCTCTGTGCTGAAGAGTAAGGGGTTTCGTGGGAGCAAGCATTAGAACCTTCCCACCGTATTTTGACAGTCTATAATCAGCAATCATCATTGCAATGAGTGTTTTTCCTAAACCGGTTGGGAGAACAATTAAGCTATTCTTATCCTTGCACTTAGCATAGATGACTTCCTGATAGATACGAGGTTGGATTAAATCTCTCCGCAAGTACATGCCCATCTCAATTATCTTCTCTTCGTATATTTATAAACCAGTATGTTAGGTCAACCGAAAAGCTTTTAAGATTTTGTGCATATGCACAAAATAGAAAATTGGGAGGTGATGAGCATGGTGAGCATGAAAATTGCAGTTCCAAGTTCAGCTAATGGGGGATTAGAGGACACAATTGCACCAGTTTTTGCAAGAGCTCCAGTTTTCACTATAATCGAAGTTGAAAACAGTGAAATCAAGAACGTAAAAACGATTCAGAATCCAGCAGTTAGTGCTCCCAGTGGAGCAGGTCCAATGGCCGTGCAAATGCTCATAAATGAAGGTGTTGATGCAGTTATTGCTCCTTCAGTTGGACCAAATGCTTTAGGAGCAATCCAAGCAGCGGGAATTAAGGTTTACACATTCCCGCCAGGAATATCAATTAGAGAAGCCGTTGAGAGCGTGATTAAGGGCACTCCTCAAACGGCTCAGCCTCAAGTTGCGGCACCAGCATATCCAGTTCCCTCAGCACCAGCCTATGGGCCAGCTTACCCGCCAGCTTATGGCTTTGGCTACGGTTGGGGAAGAAGCCGTGGTCGGGGCAGAGGATGGGGCGCTCGCTTAGGATACTGCCCGTGGACAGGAATGCCCAGCAGGAGAACACTTAGGTGGCTTTATGGCTGGTGGTGATTTCCTGTTTTTCCATTTTTGAGGTGATAAAATGGCGAGATGGATGAGTGGAGGCTATGGAAGGGGACATAGAAGAAGCTTCTGGGGCTTCGGAAGGTTCGGTGGATTCTTTGGAATTGTAGACTTTTTGTTCATAGTTGCGATATTGTACGTCTTAATTAAGCTGTTCCTTGTTGCAGCGCCGTATGTGATACCCCTTGTAGTTTTGCTTCTGCTGAGGGAGCTTTTAAGACCGAGAATGTGGTTTTAATATGTTTTTTGCATATGCAAAACTTTTTAAGTTAGGCTGTCCTAATTCTGAGCGGAGGTGAGAATATGAGAATTGTTGTAGCAACCATAAAAGGTGGACTGGATGACTTTGTAAGCCAAGCCTTTGGGAGGGCTCCAACATTCACGATTGTTGATGTTGATGAGAACGGGAGCGTAACGAATATTCAGGTGGTTCAAAACCCCGCTTACAGTGCTCCAAGAGGTGCGGGTATTCAAGCAGCCCAATTTTGTATAAACGAAGGTGCAGATGTTGTTATAGCTGGGCAGTTTGGTCCAAATTCCTCACAAGTTCTTCAAGCTGCAGGCATAAAGTTTGTCTCAGCACCACCAACTATGACGGTTGAACAAGCTGTTCAGGCTTATCTCAGAGGAGAATTGACACAGCCAATTCTTGGAGCTGAAGGTGGTGGAATTGGTTCAGGAAGAGGCATGGGTAGAGGTTACGGTAGGGGAATGGGAAAAGGCCGAGGAAAGGGAACGGGACGTGGTGTGAACGACTGGTAAAATATGCTTCTTTTTCTCTTTTTCTCCCTGATATTTCTCCATTGTCTTTAATTTGGAAAATTTTACTGGAGACAACGGGATTTTAGCAAAAGTTTTTAATATAATTAAAGAACATTAGGTGAAGGGGGTGATATTTTGGCCATTATGAGATTATGGCATGGAAAGGTTCCAATTGCAAAAGCTGACGAATACGAGAGATTTTTGATTGAACGGGCCGTTCCTGACTACAGCTCCGTTGATGGTCTGCTTAAGCTATACTTCACTCGAAGAGATGAAAATGATGTTGCTCACTTCCTCCTAGTGACAATTTGGGACTCAATGGAATCTATTAAAAAGTTCGCGGGTGAAAATCCCGAACTCGCAAAGTACTACCCGGAAGACGACGACTTTCTGCTGGAAAAGGAGAAATACGTTCAGCACTATAGGGTGTTTTATGAGAAGTAGTGTATGCTGGATTTAAAACCCTTGTCGGGAGTTTTAATAGGCGTTAGGGTTTATAGGTAGAAGGCAGATATTAAACCAGTGATGCCAATGAGAAGAAGCCAACAACTGGCTGGTCTCTGTGCACCCTTGATCGGATTAGGTGGGATATTCACAGCAATATTCATACATCGCTCTTGGTGGAGCCTCACAAATAATGCTATAAGTGACCTCGGAAAAGTGAATCTGCCTTATAACTGGGTGATGAATGTTCCACTTGTAGTTGCGGCGGTTTTAGGTATCTATTATGCCTTAGGACTTTTCAAGGAGGCAAAACACCCTACAATGAAGCTTGGAATTTGGATTTTTATCCTTGGCTTGATGTTCTTGGCGGGAATTGGAATTTTTCCTGAAGGAACTTCCCTTCACTACTATGTCAGCTGGGGTTTTTTCATTACGGCAAGTTTTGGTATGCTGGTGGCTGGAGTTGGGTTATATCTCGGAGGAGAGAAACAATTTGGGATTATAACTGCCATAATATTCGTTTTCAGCTGGATCCTTGGTCTTTGGGCAATGAAGGTCTTTAGGGGAGTGGCAGTTTCAGAGTTCATAGGCCTCTTTGGAATAATTACATGGCATTACATGGTATTCGCAAAAATCTTAAAGGAAGAGAAAAAGGTATGAGGTTTTCTGCTCTTTTTAAATTTTTTCCGCATCCCAAAGTGCTAATCCATTCTCTTGAAGCTTTCTTTCCAGAGGCTCTCCAAGCAGTTCGTGAATGATGACCTCAGCGACAAATACTTCTCCTTCCATTAAGTGGCCACCCCATACCTTCCCTTCTTTGTCCCCTAAAGCTACATGGATATGGGCAAAAGGCATCCCATCTTTCAGGCTGATGTTGCCCAACGCAGAAAGGAGCTCATAAGTACCGCTTAACTCAATTACCTTGTATTTGCCCTTTTCCTCTTCAAAATACCCGATTTTTGGGTTTCTTAGTGTTCCAATTGCTGCCACTGTTCCAATAAGAACGTTGTTTTTTTCTGCGAATTTGTTGATGAATGTTAGGAACTCTTCTCCTTCTGGGATTCTAAACATAAAGTTTCTTCCTCTTGAGAATCTCATCTTCCTTCACCTTAAAAAAGATATGGTGAACAGAATTTAATCTTTTTGGAACAAATGTTAGCGTTCTAAGACTATCTCAGCATAGCTCCTCGGGTCTTCCCAGACCTTAACTTTTATTCGCTTTACATTTTCCCCGGCTTTTTCTGCTATCTTCTTTGCAAACCACTCCGCTATAAGCTCAGCGGTAACATTGGGGGCCTCGACTATAACTACTTCTTTTTTTGGAAGTTTGAGCTCTTTACCATTTTGAGCTATGATTATGTAGTCACCCTCTTCCTTGATCCAGTTAATGCTCGTTAAAATGCGGTGATCGACTTCTTTAATGAGATTGCTTAAGTGATTGAAGTCAAAAATCATGCCCCTCTCATCTAACTCTCCCCAAATCTCAACATCGACGTTGTAGGTATGCCCATGAATTCTCAAACATTTGCTGTCATAGGGCAGAGCTAAAAAATGCGAACTGTCAAAGTCTTTGTGCCATCCTATCTTTCTCTCTACAACTTTAAATTCCATCTCACTCACCACAGAAAGTTCTTTATGAGAAGTTATTAACCTTTCCTAAGCACCTCACATTTTTAGATCTTGATGAACCGTGAACCCCTGATGTCTTCTCTGTTAAAGGTATGCTTTTCAAGGATATGCTGCTTAAGCTCTTTGAGGCTCTTTGCTCTGTACCCGCAGAACGGACACACAAACTCAAAGCTCTGAGGCTTTATATACTCTCTCATCATCCCCATCAAAAATTAATTCTGCCTCATATTTCTTAATATTTCCGTTGGTGTTAACCTCCATAACAACTTTGGCAGGAAAATCTTCAATTCTCACCTTAACTTCTTTCTTCACTATTGCTTGAGTAAAAACATCCCCAGTTCGCTTGAATTTAAAAATCAAGGTATCTCCTTGTATTTCATACCCTTCATAAGTTATGCCACCCATTTTAAACGTTGCTTGTAACACCACTACTCTCTTCTCTTCCTTGATATGGCTCCAAGTGGCTATTGCTCCACCAACAATAAGCAAAACAATAATTATCACCATCTTTTTCATTTTCCCACCCGAAATTAAGTTTTGCAGAACTTTCCTAAAAACCCTTTGATAGTTTCAAGTTGAATTGAAGGGAAATCTCTATAAAGTCTGAATGAAAATTCTTGCTTGGTGTTAAAATGCCCTGGGGAATGGGAAGAGGTAAAGGCAGAGGACGAAGAAGGAAGATGCGCTTTATTGGTCTTATCCCAGAGATTAAGCACTTCTATCCAGCACGCCCACCTATTGGACCACCTCAGCCGCCGATTTTCATGACATACGAGGAGTTTGAGGCATTGAGATTAGTGGATTATGAAGGACTAACTCAGGAAGAGGCAGGAAGGAGAATGGGCGTTTCGAGGGGAACGGTCTGGAGAGCTTTAAGCTCAGCAAGGAAGAAAGTTGCACAAATGCTCGTTGAGGGAAGGGAGCTGATAATTTTGGCTCAGGGGAATGAGGTGCCAAAAACCCAAAGCTCGGATGACGAGGAGTAGTTATCTCAGTAGCCATGGATTTCCGATGTAAATGTTTTTTAGCCCAGCCTCTTGAGCTGCTTTGTAAACACTCTCCATTTGCCTCCTGCTTGTTGTGGGAACATCATACATTAAATGCTGGGGGGCAAAAGCCAACAGCACATAAGGGGTTTCTGGATTTATTTCAGCTATATAGCTCGCAATATTAAACACTTCATGCTCATCAACATAGTGAGGAACTACAAGAGTACTGACAACCAAAAGAGGTAGCTCTCTTCCTTCTCCCATCTTCAAGACAAGCTTAACGTTCTCTTTTATCCTTTCGATGGCTTTTTCCCCATTTATGCCTGTCAGAGCCTGATAAACACTTGGTGTATATGCTTTCCAGTCAATCTTGACAATTCCTCCGCTTTTAAGGCTGAGTTCTGCCATTTTCATCATGATCTTTGGATTTTCCAAGCCGTTTGTCTCCCAGCAGATTCTTTTTGTTTCCTTACTCTCTTCAGCCCGCTTTAGAATTTTTCTTGAGACTTTCAGAGCATAGATGCTGTGCGGTGTGGGGTCGCCTCCAAAGTAGCAGACACAAGTAACCTGTCTCTGCATGGCAATATTTGCAAGCTCTTCTGTGCTTAATACAACACCTTCTCTCAGGTCAATTCTACCCCCTTTTATCATGTATTTGTGATGGATGTTCTGGCAGAAGAGGCAGTCCAAGTTGCACCCAGCAAAAAAGACAGCTAAGTTGTAAAAGCCGTAATGCTCCCGCTCAGGGCAGACAGGCTCAGCAACACAGTTTGTTGGGTGAGGGTCAAGATACCAGTGGAGATATGCTTTGTCAAATGTCCCGGTTATTGTGGTTAGCCTTCCATTTTTGTTCCATATTATTCCGCAGTAACCTGAACCACCTCTTGGAATTCTGCACTCATTAACACAGATTTTGCATTGGAGTTCTCCATCCTTTGGCGGCTCTGGAGGAAGTCCTACAAGCTCATGCCACTTGAAGTGACTTTCCACTGCTGTTTTCAAAGCTTGATCATCTTTTCTAAGGCAGTTAACACATACTCCAATTGATTTGCTTATCTCTTCGGACTCATAGCCACACATCTTGCACTTTGTCATCTCATGTAATTTGCCATAACATGGCTTTAGGCTTATCGGTAATGTCTAACAACCAAGACCAGTGATGTGACACAGATTAATGCCCTAAAAACGAGCAAGATGAAAAATGCCATCCCGGTGTTATCAAAGCTTGATGCTATTATCCATCATAGGGGATTCTCGTTCAGTAGATATGCCCCTACAATCCCTACACTATTCCTTGTTTTGTGATAGCCCCATGTAAACAAAAAGCCAAAGAGGAGAATATCAACTGGGTCGAACTTTCCAGTTAGTAGAGGTGTGTTATATAGCCCTGACCATAGAGTCGCTATTAATAATATTGCAAATAATAATATTGCAAATTTGGGAGAAATGCCACGCATAAGCTCATAAGGAAGAGCTTGCCAGGAAGCTTTCTTTTATCCCCTTTTTTCTAAATCCAAAAAGTGAAAGGCTTAATTTTTTGCGATTTAACTTTAGTGCGAGAAAAACTGATAAAAAGTTTCCTGCGAGGATTACAATAGCCACAATGAGCAAACATACCATTGTTCTTAGACACGATGTCACAAAAAAGGCTGACCCATAAACAGATAGGAGAGAAAACATAAAAATACTAACAGTGCCCTTGCCCTCTGATTATTTGTGAAAGTAAGGAATTGCATAAATTGATAATTGGCTGGTTCTATTTAAAAATTAGTGAGGAGAAAGCTACTTCAAAATCTCATCCTCCACAGCTTTTGCAATTTCCTTAAGAGCTTTGCTGGCTTTTGACTCTGGAAATGCCTCAACAAAAGGCTTGAGCATAGCCATACTATATGGAATTGCCCTATCGTAGGGTATTTCACCCAAAATTGGTATTCCCTCCTGCTCTGCAAACTCATAAAGTCCTTCAAAGCCGGGGTTTATGTCTGCTTTGTTAATTATCAAGTAAGCAGGCTCTCTGAAGTGTTGGACAACCTTGTAAACCCTTTTAACATCACTCAGTGATGCTGGAGTAGGTTCCGCAACAAGGATAGCGACATCTGCTCCGCCAACGCTGGCAATCACTTGACATCCAATTCCAGCCGCTGAATCGACTATCATGTGATCCAGTTCTTGCTCCTGCATTATCTTCTTTGCCCACTCTTTTTCCTCTGTAACGAGCTTTCCAGAGTTTGGTCTTCCCACATCTAATTGAGCCGAAATCAATGGAAATCCATACCTTGTTGTTGTCTTCCTAATCACTCCAGAGCGAACTTCCTCAAGAGTTATTGTCCCCCTAACTGGGCACACAAGTTTACACACTCCACAGCCTTCACATGTGAGCTCATTCACAACGTATTTTCCATCCGCAAGCTTTATGCTTTTATAGGGACATCTCTCATAGCAAATACCGCATCTAATGCACGTATCCTGATTTATCCTTGCAACTTTAGTCCCCGTTAGCTCTTTCTCTTCTTCCCACTTTTTGACTCCAAAGAGCAGGTGGAGGTTTGGAGCATCAGCATCGGCGTCAACCGCTATAAGCTTGTACTTGTCCTTAAGCAGATAGATGAGTGAAGCCGCAACTGTTGATTTTCCAACCCCGCCTTTACCGCTTGCAATGACAATCTGCATTTTAATCACCTCAAATAGTTGGCAACCTCCTCAGCAAGCTTTCTGAAAATTTCCGCTTCCTCATAATCGCTCAAAACAATTGGCTTTCCTTCAACGTAGGTCTTTAGTATGTTCTCACTATATGGGATCTCAGCAATAATTCTGGCATTATATCTTCTGGCGAGTTCTTTCACAGCATCCCTATTTCCTAAATCACTTCTATTGATAACAACCCATGCTTTAATTCCCATAATATCTGCGAGCTTGAGAATTAACTCTAAATCATGAAGACCTAACGGCGTGGGTTCGGTTACGGCAATAATAAGCTGGGAATCCTCTAAAGCTTTAGAAACAGTATTGCTCGTTCCTGCAGCAGTATCAACAATCAAAAGCTCTTTATTAAGTGCTTTTGCCCTTTTCTTTGCTGCAACGACGATAGGCATTGCTCTCTCTTCACCCTCCAATAGTTTACCCGTAACCAGAGGGAACCCATATGGGGTTTCGGTTAGATATGTGTGGCCCATCAGCTTTTTACCTTCCAAAATTGCTCCTTCAGCGGGGCAGACTATCTGACAGGCACCACAGCCGGAACATAGTGTAGGCATTAAAAAGGGTGTTCCATCTCTCATAGTGATTATTGCATGTTCTTCACAAACCTCAGCACATTTTCTGCACCTGATACATTTGGAATAGTCAAAACGTGGCATAAAAAGCTCGACAGGTTCTTCATTTTGAAGTTCTATTCCTAAGAGTATATGGTCGTTGGGAGCTTCCACATCTAAATCCGCCAAAGTCAGGTCAAAGTAATTCCTCAGGACAATAGCTAAGTTAATTGCAATCGTTGACTTCCCAGTTCCTCCTTTTCCTCCGCTGACTGCTATCTGCATCTCAACACCTCCAGAATTAGGGAAACCTAAAAGTTTAAAAATTTTGTGCGTATGCAAAAATTGTGAAATCATCTCTCAGAATTCTATGAGAATTTTAACTTTAGCTATAAGTAATTTTTAGCATATGTAATAATCTTATATTATTTACAAAATATAGTGCTTATTAAATTGATATTTAAATACGTAATTTTTGATTTATTATAATAAATGATAAAATTAAATTTAATATTTCTAATGCTAAATTTTTGTTAAATAAAGATGAATATAAAAATCTTGTAAAATTAGCTAAAAAATATACTGTTGATGGAGAAATTTTTGAAGTTGTATTTTCTAATATTTTAAAAGCTGAATTTAAAGGCGATTCTTTAG
>JALTMZ010000135.1 GCA_027001105.1 Thermococcus sp. | reverse complement strand
ATGTACATGTTTGAACATAAAGAGGGATTTAAATTGGACTATTTGATGAAAACGTATTCATTAATACAATTTGGTAAAACCTAAGGATTATAAAGTTGTCATCACTCTTTCTTATGGTGGGAAGAAATGGCTTTAGAGAGTCTTGGTAAGGCATTAAACGCTGCATTAAAAAAACTCGCACGTGCAGGTTCTGTTGATGAAGTGCTGATTAAGGAGGTCGTAAGAGACATTCAGAGAGCTTTAATAATGAGCGATGTTAATGTTAAACTTGTTCTCGACTTAACTAAGAAAATTCAAAAAAGAGCCTTAGAAGAAAAGCCTCCTGCGGGGGTGTCCAGAAGGGAGCACATTATAAAGATAGTTTACGAAGAGCTCACAAACTTTCTTGGAAAGGAAGCGAAACCCATAGAGATAAAAGAAAAGCCAACTGTTCTGCTTACGGTTGGAATTCAGGGTTCTGGTAAGACAACGACAGTTGCTAAGCTTGCTCGGTATTTCCAGAAAAGAGGATACAAAGTTGGACTGGTGTGCTCAGACACTTGGCGTCCTGGGGCTTATTATCAGCTTAAACAATTGGTTGAGCCATATTCAATTGAGGTTTTTGGTGATCCCAACGAGAAAGATGCCGTTAGACTTGCTAAAGAAGGGGTTGAGTACTTCAAGCATAAAGGAGTTGACATAATCATAGTCGATTCTGCTGGGAGGCATAAAGAGGAGAAAAGTCTAATCGAAGAAATGAAACAGATAAGTGATGCGATAAACCCTCATGAGGTTATTCTTGTTATAGATGGAACAATTGGACAGCAGGCTTATAGTCAAGCTTTAGCATTTAAAGAAGCAACCCCGATAGGTTCAATTATTGTAACAAAACTTGATGGTTCAGCAAAAGGAGGAGGCGCATTGTCGGCTGTTGTGGCAACAGGAGCCCCAATAAAGTTCATTGGTGTTGGAGAGAGAATTGATGATTTAGAGCCTTTTGACCCTAAGAGATTTGTATCAAGGCTACTTGGCTTAGGTGACATCCAAGGCCTCTTGGAGAAATTTGAAGAGTTAAGCAAAGCTCAGGAGCTCAAAGAAGAGGATCTGGAAAAGTTCATGCGTGGAAAGTTCAATCTTAAGGATATGTACGCTCAGCTTGAAGCTATGAGCAAAATGGGACCCCTAAAGCAGATACTCCAGATGATTCCCGGTTTGGGATACTCTCTTCCTGATGATGTTGTCAGGGTTAGCGAGCAGAGGTTGAAGAAATTTAAAGTGATCATGGATTCAATGACTGAAGAGGAGCTTGAACATCCTGAGATAATCAACTACTCGCGCATTAAAAGAATTGCCAGAGGTTCTGGAACCACAGTGAAAGATGTTAAAGAACTGCTTGAGCAGTATAATCAGATGAAGAAATTCTTTAAGAGCATGAACAAAAGAAATCTTAATAGGATGATGAAGAGATTAGGTATGGGAGGTTTTGGCATATGATGGAGGCGTTTGTTTTAATAATTGTAAAGCCGGGTAATGAAGAAAAAGTATACAATAAGCTCAAAGACAAGCCCATGGTGAAGGAGATTTATCGGGTGTATGGTGAATACGACATCGTCATCAGGGTAGAGGTTAGTAACATAGCAGAGCTGGATAAGTTCCATGATGAAATACTCAGAAGAATAGGGGACATTGAGATGACGGAAACACTGATAGCGAGTTCATATAGAATTTAGGAGGTGGGGTGGTGAAGAAAAAGTGGATCGCCACAATTCACTTGGATACACTTGAAATTGAATCCGATCCTTCTTTTAAATTTAGATGTCTTGAAAACTGTGCTGAGTGCTGTTTTAGACTTGAAGTACCTCTTAGAGATGAAGATATTGAAAGACTTGAGGAGCTTGGATACAGTACTTGGGAGTTTGTGGATTATGAAAAAATGTTTTACAGAGGGGACAGGTTTTTGGGATATGCCCTGAAAAAGAGACCTTTTGATGGGGGCTGCATATTTCTTCAAGAGGATGGAAAATGCAAGGTATATCCGCATAGACCCCTTGCTTGTAAGCTCTATCCTTTTGTGCTCATAAGAAAGGGCAACACGCTTGAAGTTTATATAAAAGAAGAAGGGTTTTGTAAAGGAATAAACCATCCCCAAGGTGAGCCTTTCACTTTGGAACTCGTTAAAAAGTATTTTTGGGAGATTGTTGAAGACTACCGCAGAAAATTGGGATTTTCCGAAGTGTCTTAGACTGATAATACCAATGTAGATTGTAATTTTCACCGAAACCTATTTATACATTTTTTTGTCAATCATTTTTTCAAAGGAGGTGGAGGCATTGAGTCAGATAAAAGCAGTCAAGGAAAAGCTTAGGGTAATAAGAATCCTAAAACTGCTCAAAAAGAGGTATACATATGAGGAACTTTCAAAGATAACTGGGCTGCCGATTACAGTGCTCAACAGATATGTGAGGGGAAAAGTCCTTCCAAGCACTGATAGGGCTAAGGAGCTTCTGGAAATGTTATCCCCCTACATTAACATAGAAGAAGAAGTGAAAAGAAGAATACAGTTTGATGAACATGGTCTCTTTGATAATATGAAGATATTAAGCGATACCAACTTAATGAGCCTGATAGCTGAAGAAGTTGCATCAAGATACATCAGTAAAGATATTTCAAAGGTTCTTACAGCGGCTACAGACGGCATACCCTTGGCTGTTCACATAGCAAATGAGCTAAATGTTGATGTTGTATATGCAAAGAAGAAGAAAGAAGTTGGGGTTGAGAAATTCTATGAGGTCAATTACGTCCCCAGTGCCTCAGGGAGCGTTATGACACTATACCTGCCACAGTGGGCTTTGAAAAGAGGTGAAAAAGTTTTGATCGTTGATGATGTAATCAGGAGTGGAGAAACCCAAAAAGCCCTGCTGGAAATGTGTAAACAAGCTGGTGCTGTACCCGTTGGAATGTTTTTCCTAATAAGCGTTGGCAATGTTATTGATGTTCTCAAAAATGAATATAAGATTCCAGTTGAAAGCTTGGTGAGACTATGATCAGCACAGGGATACAAAGGCTCGATGACATATTAAAAGGAGGCATTAGAGAAGAGCACAGCGTAATGTTCTCTGGGCTATTTGATGAAGACCACAGAATATTGATGCACCAATTTGTTTTTTCTCTTCTCTCTCAAGACTACAAAGTCCTTTTAGTAGAGTTTAAGCAGACTCCACGCTCTTTGATGGAATGGGTTAAAGAATACGGCATAGATTATTCGTCGTTTATGGAAAGTGAAAAATTAAGGATACTTGACGGTTATACAAACATATACTCTAAAATGACAGTCTCAGGTAAGGATATGCTCCCAAATCCCTTAGACTTGCCAATAGCAACAGCAATTATAAGAGATATCTTAATAAAGGGAAAGTACGATTTCCTCGTTATTGATGATTTATCAATTCTTTATGCCGTTTTATCAAGCAAGGAAGAATTCTTCAAAATTATCGTTAGATTCATAAACTCAATTTCCCTTGAGCATGTATCCACAGTTGCATCATTTATGGAAGAACTAACTTCTCCTGGCTACTATTCCCTTCTGACCTTGCCTTTCGGGTACGTTATTTCAGTCAAGAACGGTAAAATACATGTTCTTAAGGCACCTCATCCTCTAAGTTCTGTGACATATTTCACTTATGTGAAAACAGAAAGAGGAATTCAGCCTTATGGAGAATATTATGAAACTGTGGAAAGGCTGAAGGAATCCCTATTTTTGGATGAAGAGGGTATGTTGTGGGCTGGAAATGAAAGGATCCAATTAGTGGAAGAGAACAGTGAAGCAACGCTTATTGAGGGCCTTTTTGAATATCTGGGGGAAGAGGAGGCTAAGAGATTTTTGTACTTTTGGGGAAGAAAATCATTCCAAGAAATAGGAAAAATATATGCAAAGGTTCACAAAAGTCTCAGGCACGTTTTAGAGAAGATATTTGATGAAACCAAAATTAGTGGGGGAGGGATGCTGGAAATTCTTCAATTTTCTAATGATATGATAGTAATTAAGGGAAAAAACCTATTCCCAAGGATGCCAAACTTTGGATCTCAGGTTCACCTTCATTATGCTGGTGCACTTGCTCAGATAGTGGAAGAAATATCAGGCAGTGAATGGGAGGGTCATGAGGTTAAATGTGAAGCTAAGGGCGATTCATACTGTGAATTTGTAATAAAAAGAAAAGAGGAGTAGAAATGTTGGGAGAGTCTGGAAATGGGGAGGTTTTTGATTTATAATGCAGAGGGCAGAAG